>DASTBJ010000702.1:0-5057 GCA_035712125.1 Terriglobia bacterium | reverse complement strand
CGGATCGTTTTGTCGAATACGAAGAACAGATCCGGAAGGAGTACGCCTGGGTTCCGGAGGAGGTCTTCAGAACGAAACGAGCGGAAATCCTGGAGCGCTTCCTGTCGCGGCCTGTGATCTTTCGCACCTCGTGGTTTTTCGAAAGTCGCGAAAAACAGGCACGCGCGAATCTCACGAAGTCACTCGAGCGATTGCGTCTCCGATAGGATGCTGGAGGACGAGAGCCCTCATCCTCCGGTGACCAGCTCGATGACGTGAGGCGTAATCGCAAACGTCATCGGCAAAGAGCCGATCAACTCCCCATCGATCTGAGCCAGGACCCCATCGCCCCTTGCCCGCACCTGAGTCGCTCTCAAGTAGGATATTCCCTTCATGGTTTCCGGTATGCCTCCGAACATCGCAAACGGAAGCAGTTGCAGATAGCGTAATCGTTGTTTGGAATGAATGAGACAAATCTCAAAATGCGGATGGTCCAGACGGGCCCGCGGCGTGATCGCAAGGTTGCCGCCATATCTTGGCGTCTTGCCCAGTGCGGCGAATGTTGCCGAATACTCATGGCCATCGATCTCGAGCAGGAACTCGTGTGGCCGCCAGAGGGCAAGACTCTCGAGCCCGGAATACCAGAACGCGGCCTTACCAAGGCGCTTCTTGAGTTCCGGACGTACGCGATCGACGATCGCCGCATCCAAACCGATCCCTGCCATCAGAAGAAAGCAGCGATTCTCTCCGGTCTTCTCTATGGTGACGCTGGCGACTCGAGCCTGAATCACCTTACCCGCAGCGATCACGTCGGCAAGCTTTTCCAGGCGTTGCGGTAGCCGCAGTTCAAGACCGAGCACGTTAGCTGTACCGCGCGGCCATACAGCGAGCCGCACGCCAGTGCCGATGAGTCCCTGCAGCGCTTCATTGACCGTACCGTCCCCTCCGGAAACGATCACCGTGGTAAAGCCTTGTCGAGCCGCTTCCGCCGCCAGACGTGACGCGTCGCGAGGCCCGGTTGTCGTTCGCGCTTCCACATCAACACCTCGCGCTGCCATCAGAGCACAAAAGCGCTCAACCGCTTCCTGGCGGCGGGCCGGTCCATCCTGCCCAGCAATCGGATTGGCGATCAATAAGGCAGGACTCATTGCGCGCTGCGACGGAGGTCCAGGAGACGGTTAACGATATCGTGAGCTGCGTTCGGACGGCCCAGGCGCTGGGAGTTCGCCCGCATTCGAGCAAACCGAGCAGGATCGGAGAGCAGGGAATCCACTTTGTACGCAAGCGCCGGAAGGTTATTGCAACGAATTGCGACGCCTTCTTCGAGCAGATGATCGGAATTACGTTCTTCCTGGCCGGGAATGGGATTGACGATAACAAATACGAGACCTTTGGAGAGCGCTTCCGACGTCGTCAGTCCACCCGGCTTTCCAAGAAGAATGTCCGATGCCGACATGAGTTCGTCGACCTGTGTTGTGTATCCGAGGCTTTTGAAGGATACACGTGATTCCGCAGTTTGTCGGGCGGCGAGCTTATCCAGCCTCTTCTTCAGTTCTGCGTTGCGGCCGCAGAGAATTACGATTTGCACCGGATGCTGCATTTGAGTCAGGCACATGAACAGGTCCTCAACCCTACCCACACCGAAACCACCTGTCGAAACAAGAATTGTCGTCGTATAGGGGGCTAGACCGTGTCTGAGGCGCATCTCCCGCTTCTCGCGCGCAGCGGCGAAGATGGGATCGATCGGGATCCCGGATACCGTCACCCTGTCTTTCGCAATCCCAAGCTTTTCCATGTGTACGCGCGTTTCTTCCAGGGCGACGAAGTATTGCTCGTAGTGGTGGCAAAGCCACATCGCATGCACATCGAAATCGGTGACCACGATCGCCTGTGGACATCGAAAACGTTGACGGGCCTTAAGCCACGACAGGATCTCCGACGGAAGGAAGTGTGTGCAGACGGCGAGGTCCGGCTTGTAGTCCTTGAGCAGCTTGACGAGCGGACGCGTGTTGAGGGCATCGAACGCGAGCCGGAGACGCTCGTTTTTCCAGGGCTTGTCGAGATGGTCGTAAAGCCATCCCATAGCCTCCGGCATCCGATTGACCATGTCGAGATAGGCTTTCGAATAGAGATGCCGAAAGACTTTATTCGTGTAATCCAGCGCGTCGACGTGCAGTACCTCACGCGCGGCACCGACTTCCGTGAATGCTTTCTCTAAAGCTTCGGCTGCGCGGACATGTCCGGCGCCGGCGGATGTGGATAGGATCAGTACCTTGTCAAACATCAGAGTGGATCTGACTGCGCTGGCTTCTGGAACATCACATAGCCTGAAACATTGCGCCACCGTTGTCGGATGCTTGCGGGGATTAGCAGCATAATCACACTCCACGGGAAAACAAATGGGAAAGGTCTGTGAACGCGCGCGGCTTCATTGGCAGCAAGACGGTTCTCCAGCACTGTCCAGCCGTCTTGTTGGAAGTAACAGAGGGGATCTGCCTCGTCAAATTTGAACGGAGCCCGCTTGAGACGTTTGCGCATGCGACGGGGCGCCCACCGGCGAGTGACGCCCTGATAGTAATCCTGGATCCAGAACTGAAAGGAAGGCACAGCGAACAAGTCGCGAGAGAGTTCTCGCGCATCGGGGGCCGTGAGATAGGCGATCAAACCTTCAGTGAGCACCAGGGCTCGACGCGATTCAGAACCGATACGCTGTAGTAAAGATTGTCGCAGAGAACGATCTGACAAGTCTGCAGACACGTATTCGAGTCGGCACACAGGATGCTGTCCGGCAAGCTTATCGGTCTTGTGCGCAATGATTCGAGGAAGGTCGATCTCGACCCAGCGAAGCGCAGGAGGAAGGGCCATCCTGTACGGCCGCGTGTCCAGACCTGCACCGAGGTTCACTACGGCGTCGACTCCAAGCGATATGGCGCGCTGGATTAAGGCATCGATCGCGACGGTACGCATGGCAAGAGCCCAGGCCATCGCTTTTGGATAAGGCATGGCGGAAGCGATACGGCGGCCGCGATCACCCACCAGCAGGTCGGCGAGAGAGTCGTGAAAAAGCGCGTCGGGCCGCCGGGACTCGATGGCACGATATGTGGCAACCCAGAGAGCGGTATCGGCGATATGGGTAATCGCCGAATCGTTAGTCATGCGTTCGATACAACTCCTACTTCATCACTCCATTCTTCGTCAGGAAGTCCCGGATTGCGACATAGATTTTCACTCGATCCTCTGCGCTGAAGTTCCCGTGACCGCCGCCAGGAATGGTCACAAGTTGATTCGGGGAGTTGATCTTGGCGAGCGCTTCATGCAGCCGAACACCCTCGGAATAAGGCACAACCCTGTCCGCGTCACCATGAATGGTGATGATGGGCGGCAGGCCGGTTCGAACGTAAGTCAGTGGCGAAACCCGCTTCGCTATCTCGAGCGCGTTAGGCAGAGGCATATCGCCAAACCATCGCGCGGCGGCCTGCTGGCGGTTGGGCCCGTCGATAACGTCGGGCACGTCCGTCACTCCGAACCAGTTGATAACCGCGGCAACCTTTGGAACCGGCGGAAGTACCGGCGGCGTGGCCGGCGGTGCGGCGGGTGCGGCCGCCGCACCCCGACCTCCACCCGCTGCGGGTGGTGCCGCTGCCCCTGTGCATTCCCGTCCAATGCCGGCACTTTCGGGAATCATACCCATCGCCAGCGCGAGGTGTCCTCCCGCCGATTCTCCCGTTACGACGATGCGGCTTTTGTCGATGTTGTAGTTGGCAGGAAGTGCTGCGACAAATCGCAAGGCGCAGAAGCAATCATCCACGGCCGCCGGTGCCAGAGTGGTCGGATCTGCGGCTACTCCCAGCCGGTATTCGACGTTCACGACGTTCCAGCCCATCTCGAGCCAGGGCATCAAGGCTGTGATGGCTGTCTCCTTTGCTCCTGCGACCCAGAACCCGCCATGCATGTAAACCAGCGTCGGCTGCGGGGTGGTGACGTTGCGGCGATAGTAGACGTCCATCTTGAGCTGTTGATTGCTGGCCGTGCGGTACGTGAGATTCGCGTTAACCGTGTACTGCGTCGCAAATTCCGTCGCCCACTTTGCGGACGGCGAAAGCTGGGCAAAGCCCGGGACAGCCAGCATCAAGAACAGTAATGGGATTAGGACGAACTTAGAGCGCATCGCGCCTCCTCTGCACACCTGAAGTTCAGCGGAGTGTATGATATTCGCCAGACACCGTGCCACGAAGAAACGTATCCACAGGCAGTCCCTACGAACCGATCGTGGGAATCTCTCGTGCCGTTCGTATCGGCAACATCGTTGCGGTGGCGGGAACTGCGCCGCTAGGACCTGATGGCAAGACTATCGGGATCGGCGATCCCAGGGCTCAGGCTCGGCGATGTTTTGAAATCTCGCGCCTGGCTCTGGAGCAACTCGGGGCGAGGTTTGAAGATGTCATCCGCACTCGAATTCTTCTGACACGCATCGAGGATTGGAAGGCGGTCGCCGAGGTGCATGGTGAGTTCTTTCGCGACATTCGACCCGTCAACACGATCATGCAGATCAGCCGATTCATTGATCCCGACTGGCTCATTGAGACTGAGGTCGATGCGGTGGTGAAGGAGCCAGCTGATGGCCATCTGGACTGAGTTCGTCGACGCCTGGCGAAGCTGGCAGCCTAACTTCTCGCGCGTTCTTCCACCACGAGTCTTGCCTGACGGGCTCGAGCGAGGTACAGAACGAATCCGACGGCGAGCGTAGCGACACCGGCAAGCGCGCCTTTGGGTTCCGTTTGAATACTCCAGATCGTCATCCAGACAGTGAAGATAAGAAAAACAATCGGAGTAAGGGGATATCCGACACAAACCTTCACGTGCGCGAGGTTCTGCCGGCGCAGTCGGAACAGCGAAAGCACGGTGAGCGCGGCAAAAATGTTCAGCGTGAATCCGATGTAGTACAGCAGATCCTCCAGGCGGGTCGAAAGGGCGATGATCGCCGCCAGGCCAGCCTGAATGGCCACAGCCCTGGAAGGAACGTGTCTCGCATTGAGCCGGCTGAGACCCGGCGGAAGGAAGCCATCCCGCGCCATAGC
>DASTBJ010000701.1:0-13071 GCA_035712125.1 Terriglobia bacterium | reverse complement strand
CGGGACTTGAAGAAGACTCTCGATCCGGGAAATCTCTTCGGAGCGGGTAACCAAGATCTGGATATTCAATGACCGCCGACGGCAAGTGGGCCATCATCACCGGAGCGTCATCCGGGATCGGCAGGGCCCTGGCCCTCGAGTTTGCTTCCGCAGGCTTTAATGTAGTCCTTACCGGCAGAAACGACCACGCGCTGGCCGAAGTTTCCAGGGAATGCAGGGAAAGATACCGCGTCCTGTCGGACACCATCGTTGCGGAACTCTCGAGCAGTGAATCGACGGACAAGTTGATTGCTCGCCTTGTCGCCCAGTCACGTCAATACGAGATCCTCGTCAACAACGCTGGCTTCGGCATCAATGGAAATTTCGCGGCGACCGACATTGACAACGAGATCGACCTTCTCCATGTGCAGCTCACAGCGGCGCTAAAGCTGACCAAGGCCGTTCTTCCCGGCATGATCCACCGCCGCAGCGGACGCATTCTGAACGTCGGTTCTGTTTATTGTTATGCTCCCGTGCCCTTTCAATCGGTCTATAGCGCCTGCAAGGCTTTCTTGCTGTCATTCTCGGCAGCAATACGTAATGAACTCGAAGGGTCAGGTGTCACCGTTACCGTGTTTTGTCCGGGCATTACGCAAACGGCGTTCAGGTCTCGCGCAGGAATAGCTGAGAAGGACAAGGGCTCCGGGATGAGTGCGGAAGCCGCGGCCCGGATCGCCGCCCGGGAAACCATGCGTGGGAAAGCTGTTGTGATTCCGGGCGCCGCCAATCGCCTGTTTGTGCTTCTGGCAAAGGTTCTTCCCAACACGTCGTTTACAGGCATCATCCGCTACATCAATCGAAAGCGCGGTCACAAGACCGGTTGAGCGGCTACGCTCCGGTCTTCTTCGTGGATGCAAACATGGGTCGGATCCACCTTTCGATGCCCTTGGTATGGATGTTCACCCAGTAATCCGCCCAGTCGATGCTTTCGGGATTCCAGCGAACACGTTTTAGATCCTCGTTCGTGAGCATCTTCGCGGTTTCCCGGATGTTCCGCGTCTCAAAGATGAAGCTGTTGTGAAACATGAAGGGGAGGAACTTATCGAGAGTGATTTCCTGCGCGCGAATCTGTCGCCTTGTGTCGCGGAGGCTCTTCAGATAGGGATCGATTTTTGGGCCCCCAAACAGCGTTTTCCCCAGTGTGAGTGCGGCGTGGATGATGTCCAGACCGCGGTGCAGACGCTGGCGGCGGGCCTGGAGTGATTCCACCGAGATGACCTGGGTCTCCACGTAAGCTTTCCACGCGTTCGCCAGCCGGTTACCCTCTTTCTTGTGCTTATGCTTGTAGCGGGCGTTCATACCGAGAAACGACACGAGCCGAGGCAGCATGATCGGATTCTCATCTGCGGAGGCGAGGTGGTAAATCCGCTTGCTCTTTCCTGAGAGCATCGCGGCAGCAACAATCAGAATCCCCTGCGCGACCAGATCGACGGGAATGACCTCGAGCGGGCCGTCCTTCCGAACAGGCCAACCCTTCACGCCTTCGCCGCCCATCAGAACCAGAGGTGCCGAAGTCGTGAACCCTTCATTCCACCCGGGGAAAGGGAATTCCATGGACGATTCGACAATTGCCGGGCGAACAATGCAATACCGCAGTCCCTGCGTTCGGGCGATCAACTGTTCGCCCATGCTTTTCGTGTATGTGTACGTGTTGGTCCAACCCCAGTAGTCTGCGCGATTCATGCCTCCTTCACGAAGCCGCTCGCGCACGGGGCGAGGATTGGTATCACGGCTTTCGCGGGTCTCCTTTACGAATCGCTCGTACCAGTCGAGTTCCTGCTCGATAGAGAAATGCTCATTCGGGGCCGTGTCCCTTCGCGGAAAGTATCCTTCGATGTCGATACCTTCAGGAATTCTTCCGTTGCGTTTGCCGGCAACATAGCACGTCGAAACATGGACCAGTTTTGTGTCGAGGAGCTGAACGAGAGCAATCAGATGCTGTGTGCCGTAAACGTTGGTTTCGAACGACTCGTTCACCGGAGGATCGAAATCCACAACCCCAGCCAGATTCACGATAATGTCGATCTTGCCTTTGAGCTGCTCAATGCGCTCGGCACTGATGCCGCAGAGAGGTTCGTCCAGATCCCCTTCGAGCACCGTGATCTTCTCACGCAGGGTGTTGACGCCCCCGAGGCGATCCACGGTCGGTCGCACTGGCGGGGAATTGAGGATGTCGTTGTAAAATCGCTGCTCGCCAGACACGTTCTTCTTCCGTCGCACCTGAACAACCAGATGTTTCAGTTCCGGGAATCTCTCGAGAGTCATGGCGAGGAAAACCTTGCCGACGAATCCCGTCCCGCCCATCAACAACAGCGTGCAGTTGCGGAATGCGTCGACTGCCGAGATTTCCCCCGTGCCTTGCACAACAGGCGGCGGACCGGACTCATACTCTCCACGGACCGGGTTCCATCTCCAGAGTGTCCGAGCCCGCATCAGAGAACCTTGGCGGGTCGGAGGAATGGCGGAAATGTCGTAGAAGGTTCCCGCAGCTCGAGAATCGGCCAGTTGTTGCGCGTTGCGATGCGACGCAGGCGATGTGTGGGGTTCGTTGCGACCGGATGGCCTACTGCGGAGAGCATGGGCACATCCGCAGAGCTGTCCGAGAAAGCGCACGACTGCGCGAGATCGATATCTTCCTGGCTGGCATATTCGCGAATGCTCCTCGCCTTCTCGTTTTCCGCAAGAAGCGGCGGGAGCACCCGTCCTGTCGCAATGTGATCTTTGAACTCCAGGCGGTTGCAGATGACCTCATCAAAGCCGAAGTGAAGCGCGATAGGACGGATCGTAAAGTCCAGCGTACCGGTCACCAGAACGTTTCGGTAGCCGAGATCTCGCGTGCAGTCGATAAGAGCACGGGCCTGTGGAAAAATCGACGGTTTGATCGTCACCTCGAAAAGATCATCTGCGAGACCGATCAGTCGATCGCGATGCATGCCCTTGTAGGCTCGAAATGAAAAGACGTTGAACAGAGAACGGGAATAAAGATCCAGCCCGAAAAGCAAAGGCACGCTCAGGACAACTTTTGTGAGCTGATACATGCTTTTTACCAACGAGCGGTCATTCCGCGCGTAGTAAGCGTGCATGGTGACGAGATTGCAGGAAAGCAGAGTTCCATCAAGGTCGTAGAAAGCGGCCTTATTCATAGAGCGGCAGACATTATACCTTGCTATCCGCCCGTTTATTGGCAGTCCGCTTGCGGCGAGCGAATTCAAGAATGAGGACAAAACCCGATGCCACAACAGCCGGCAGGTCGCCTACCTGCGTATAGAAGGACCACGCATCGGTGATCCATAAATCCCCTGTCGCGCTGCCGATTTCGTTCTTGTCGAGAAGCAGTACCGAACGCCCGAGGGGGTCAATCAGTCCGGACAGGCCGTTGTTTCCTGATCGCACGACACCGACCCGGTTTTCGATGGCGCGAAACCGCGCCGTCACATAGTGCTGATCCAGCTCGCTCAGGCCGAACCACGCGTCGTTTGAGATATTGACCAGAAAGTCCGCGCCATCCCGCCGCAATCGCCGGGCGAGTTCGGAGTCCGTGTCCTCGTAACAGATCAACACTCCGAACTTCAGCGTCCTGCCGTCGCGGTTCATTTGAAACATCGTTTGCTTTTCGCCGGCGCTCAACGATGCGTCAAACGGGACGAACCTGGCCAGAAACGGGAGAGTTTTGCGCAATGGGATGTATTCACCGAACGGAACAAGATGAATCTTGTCGTAGCGATCCACGTAGCGACCGTTGGGATCGAGGAGATAGGCACTGTTGTATCGTCGGCGCCAGTTCCCGTCGGGTATTTTGCGGGCAACTTCCGGATCCGACACATAACCGTAGTGAGCGGGAAGAAAGCTGGTTGAGCCCGCAAGGAAATACCCGCCCACGGATTTCGCCAGGCCACCAAGAGAGTCCTGAGCGAACCGCGCGGGTTTTGCGAGACCTTCGTTGAGGATTTCGGGATCAACGTTGAGAGTGAATGGCGACAGGACCACGGTTTCGGGCCACACCAGGAGGTCGATCTCTTGATTCCGCGGAATTTCTGCGCTCGCTTTGAGATATCTGGACAGACCCTCCTGTGGATCGTAGGTCTCCTCGTTGAGAGCCTCCTTCATTTCCTGAGGGACGCTTGCCTGAACCAGCGCGATGTGCTGCGCGCGATCCAGCGGCACCGTGTACATACGGACAAAGCCATAGATGCACACGCAAGCCACGATGCCACCCGCGATAATCAGATGATTTCTCTTACCCAACAAAGCGCCCTTCCAGATCAGGACATTCAAGGCCATCAAGAGTCCGCTGAGCCCATATGCGCCGATGACGTCGAGAATCTGGCTGAAGGGGGTGAAGCCGTACTGAGAATGTGAGAGAAGAAGCCATGGAAAACCGGTAAAGGCGATCGTGCCGCGTATGAACTCCAGAACAATCCAGCCCCCGGCCAGAGCCATGACACTGGACGTGAAGCGGGCGAGTAGCGCAAAGACTGCAACATAAGTCGCGCAATACAGCGCCAGCGCCACCCACCCGATCACCGTCGTCGACGTCAGCCAGAAAAGTCCGGGCACAAAGAAGGTCGCGCCGGCGAGAAACCCGCCGAGCGCGGCGGTGCGGTAATTGCGTACCCGTTGAGCGGCATGCAACACCGGTATCAGCGCAATAAAGCCCAGTGGCCACAGCCCGAAAGGCGGCTCAGCCAGATAGAGCAGTAGACCGGCGATGACGTAAAGATACATTTCGACTTTCAAAACCAGGGACAGAAGCTGAAATCGGGGACTGAGAGAATCCCACTTTCGGATTTGAATTGCGGTCGTACATGAGCGGTTGCTCACAACGAATGATCAAAATCGTCACAACTCCCCTCCTCAGCCGAGGAGGGGTGGCCTCGGAAATCCAGTCGTCGCTCATGTCCAGCCCCAGCCTGACTCTATTTTCGAAGGAGGATTCGTCCAATTTCAAAATTTCTCTCTCTCCCCGATTTCACCCGGTCCCGATTTCTCCAAACATTCTTCCATAAAGCGAATGCTCGTCTCGAACAGGAAATCCCTGTCAGGTTCCACCGTGAGGATGTGACGCGAGCGTGCCAGCCGTACGAGGCGAATCCATGGATTCTCGTGAGCGACCGAAATTATCCTGGAGAGCGATACGGTCGACTCGCGATCTCCTGCAAACATCATAACGGGAAAATCCCGAAGCTTGCCTATGCTTCGTGCTGCCTCACCGCCAAGGTCCATTACCTTCGCGGTCAGGTTCAAGGGCAGCTGCAGATAGGTGTACAGCCGGTTGTCGAGAAAGTAGTCGGACGCGCGTCTACCCTTGCCGACAAGGTTGAGGACTGGTCGCAGGAGGCGAATGCCCAAGGCTCGTGATCTTGCGACCCCGAATGCGGGTGCCAGCAACAGCAGTCCCCGAAGTTTCGGATCCTGTATTCGTTGTACGGCCACGTGCACACACAGCACGGCTCCAAGCGATAACCCCGCGAGAAAGACGTGATCGCAGTCCTTCGCGAGTGCATCATACGCGCGCTCCACGCCGTTCACCCAGCCGTGGGCTCCAAAGTGTTGCATGTCCTCGACGCGCGTACCGTGTCCCGGAAGAAGAACCGCCTTGCACCGCCATCCTCTGGCGTTCGACACGAACTGCGCCATAGGTCTCATTTCGGAAGGAGAAGCAGTGAACCCGTGGACGAACATAATGCCGACGCGGTGGCGCAAATTTCCGAGATCAAACGGAGTCGGGTCCGAGAGCTTTTGAAGTGTCTTGAATGTGCGTTCGAGGCCTGGCCAGCCTCCGCGATCGCGCGTCGTGTTCCTCACGGTTGACGACAGTCCCGCGTGTTGAAGAGCGCTCGCGACTGTTTCCCCACGCAGCAAGGCGCCGACGCATTTACCTACAGCCTCAGAGTGCATGTTGCGGTGTGCCGCGCGACGCTCTTGCCAGGGGATTTCGATATTCGAAACGGGCTTGCGCTCTGTGCCCGTATACCGTTGCCGTGTCACAAGACGCTTGTGTCCTGATCTGGGAATGCCGTGAAACCAACCGGCCATCTTCTCTTGCACGAAATCTTCGGCGGAGTAGATATTCCATAATCGCACCACGCGTTCCGCTGCATCGCCCCAATACAACCATTCAGGCGCCTGACCGCTGCTGTCAATCCAGGCCATATTGGGGTTTGCCAGCGCAATAAGAGACTCGACTCGCTGCTCGGGCAGGTTATTAACGCCGACAAGCGCGACGTTGCCTCCGTGACTGTGTCCGATAAGATGAATCCTCTGCCCGGGATTGTCTCTTTCAATCAAGCGAGCCAGGTGTGCACCTGCATCCATCCTCGCCCGGTGCGTATTGTTCCCGCTCCAGCGAAACTCCCGGATCTCGCACTCGGCACCAAACGCGGAGCGCACCGCACAACAGAATAAGCTCCACCGCCGCCACCACGGATATCCACTATTGGCGAGCCGTCGCCACCATGTGTGGGCATTCGATCCATGAACGACATAAATGATGTCTGCGGCGTTGTTCATTTGCGGCAAAGCTGCGCGATGGCGGCGTACGCTTTGCGCAGGTTGGCGGGGTCCTGAATGAATGTCATCACCAGGTGGTTCGGTTGGATGTCATAAAAGTAACCCGGATGAACGAGAATGCTGTCGTCGAGCAGTAGTTTGAGCGCGGCCTCCTCCTCCTCAGAGGACAATCGCACGGTTATGTAGAACCCGCCGGCCGGGGGCACCACATCGCAGCCCGATAGGCAATCGACAGCAAGGTTTCGACAGTCGGCAATCGTTTTCCGATACTGCCCGAGAAACTGCCGGCCCCTGCTGAATATTGGGGAGACGGAGAACTGCGCCGTTTCGTTGACCGGAAGAAACGTGTCTGAAATCATTTCGAGAGCGGAAACAGATCTGTCTACGAGGTGCGCGTCTCCCGTTACAGCGACCCACCCGATCTTCATTCCGGGAAGCGCGAACATCTTCGAAAAGCCGTTCAGTGTAAACACCAGGGGGGCGTCGGTAAATGCGGGTCTTGGCATTTCATCGCGGTCGAAGAGAAATTCATTGAACACCTCATCGGAAATGATCGGCACTCCGTAGCGCGCTGCGATCTTTGCCAGTTCCTCCAATTGTTCTGCACTGGCGACCATTCCCGTCGGATTGTGAGGCGATATCAAAACAATCGCGCGAGTCCGTGAGCTGACCTGGCGTTCAAGATGTTCCAGATCGATCGCCCACTTCTCCGATTCATCCAGCAGGTAAGGCGTCAATGTCACACCGCAAAGCCGTGCGATGTAATCGAACAGAGGGTAGGACGGCTGCGGTGTGAGGATTTCATCACCAGGTTCTGCCAGCAACTTAAAGCAATACCAATAGGACACACTTGTGCCCGGTGTCATGACGATCTGTCCCGGCGAGACTCTGCCTCCGTAGTAAGCAGACACGGCGTCACGCGCTTCAATCTGGCCGAGTGAATCCGGCTTGTACACGCGAGATCGTCCCGACGCCTCAAGTAAAATTTCCCGGAGAATTTCTTCCGGGTACAAGATGCCGTGCTCGTTTACGTTTCCTTTCACGAGGTCAAGAATCGGAAAGCCTGCGGCACGACGTTCATCGTGGAGCCTGTAGAGAGGGTTTTTCGGAGCCGCGAGACTGTTCGACAGAGAAGAAAAATGCATGACGGCAGAGTATACGCTGGCCCTACTACATCGACAGTTTTCACTGATCGTACAGTCTGAGCGAAGCGATGAGGAATTGATGGCGATCGGATCGAGTTCAATTCTTTTGAAGATGCGTATTAAAGGTTGAATTCAGTGAGCGGTGTTCCTTTAGAATGTCGCGCCGTAGGATGCGCCACGCAGAAGTTCGCAGACGCGTAGGATCGCGCACGAAGGTTTTTCTTCTCTGCCTGCTCTCTAGCCTTCTGCTCGTTGCTGTGCTTAACAGTTCCGCTCTAGCTCAGACAGGAGTCGTGTCTCTGCCCGGATACTTCGATGGATCCTCGCAGCAGGAGTTCTTCGACTTGTCCGGAGTCACGATGAATGGGCAGACGATCTCGATCGATTTCATTCTTCCAGTGGGTGCCCGACTGGAAACCGTGGGAGCGGTATGGGCGGAGATTGTTTTGCAGACGGCGCCGCACAATCCGCCGAATCCAAACGGCGATTTTCCCTACAGTCAATATGTGGTATTCGGAGAGGGGACTACAGCCTACCTGCTCGACGAAAACGGAACGCGGCTCGATGTTCCGATGGCCGACTGGCAAGGTGGGCTGACCACAGCCCCAGCACTGACTCTACCCGTCATTCATACGGACCATGGGCTCGCGGGTGCGGACATGGTCGCGTTTCCACCACATGGTATGAAAGTCGGAGGGGTTCATTACGACATTGTCCTTCCGAATACAGGCGAATCAATTTACGTCGGTCGCATCAGCCTGAAAGCCGACCTGGCGAATCCTTCACAAGCGCCTCCAGCAGAGCCTTCAAACATCATCTCTTCAAACATCATCTCTTCGGAATACCCGCTTGCCCAACCGATCCAACCCCTGGACGGTCCCGTCGCTACGGATTTTGCGGTCTCGGATCTGGGTGCAACGGTTCACGCTGTCGGCGGCGCGGGTCTTTATTTATCGGGGTATGGACGTATTGAACCGGACAAGGGCGCAAGTCCATCGGGATTAGTCGTACTGGGATATCGCAACTCGGGTGTGCTCGTTGGGGAAACCATCGTACAGGATAGTTCACTAATTACGGCAGGACGTGTTCATGCAGAAGTCACTGCGGACGGCCGATTGACGACGCACGTCGTCATCGCAAATCCGAACCTCGAGGATGCAACCGTCAACTTTGAGCTCCGCGACCAGCAGGGCAACCTGAGCCGGTCCGGCTACTTTACGCTGAGAGGTCACTCGGCCGGATGCAATCCGGGTAACGCGTGCAATCAGCTCGCGCGGTTTCTCGAACAGGACCCGTTTTGGGGTGGTCGTGATGTCCAGGGAACAATGACGCTTGTGTCGAGTCTGCCCGTCGCTATGTTCGCGGCGCGGTGGTCCGCCACGGGAGGAAATCCGGGTGACGTCCTTGTCACCGCGTTGCCTGTTGTTGATTTGTCGGCCGCTGCGACACAGGAGACACAGGTCATTCCGCACTTTATGGTGGGTAATGGTCGGAAGACTGAACTTGTGATGGTGAATCCAACCGGCGCCACCCTTCAGGGAGTTGCGCGTTTTGTCGATATATACGGTGGCAACACATATCTGAGTAGCGACGGATCCAACTATCAAAGCAGCTTTCAATACTCGATTCCGCCCAACAGTTCTCAGAAGGTAATCGTCGCGAAAGCTCTCACGGGAAGTGAATTTGGTTCGGTCCGGGTAACTCCCACCGATGGGCCGGCGCCTGCGCCGTTTGTCATTCAGAGCTATGCGCAAGCGGGCGTGACTACCTTCGATATTGCAGTGCCGGCTTCCATGGGCGCGGCGTTTCGGATGTATGCGGAACAGCAGCCGGGTGGACAACTCCGCACGGGTCTTGCCATCTCCAATAACAACAACTTTTCCGGAACAGTCTGGGTCTCTTTATCGGATCGGGAAGGTTCTCTCGTCGGAAGCACGAGCTTCTCACTTCAGGCTTACGGTCAGATTGTCGACTACCTGGATTCTCTGATTCCCACGGTGTCCGGACAGGCAGTCCAGGGGGTCGTCCGCATAACGACCGACCTTCCCTCCATTTCGGTTCTGGGACTGCGGGCTCGTCGGAATGAGCGCCAACAATTCCTGATGTCCGCGATCCCACCGGTTCAGGAAGAGCAGCTTCCGCAGTCGCAGGAGCGGTTCTTTCCGTATTGGATGAACGGAGCTGGCTTTGAGACCCAAATCGTTCTCTTCAGTGGTAGAGCGGGACAATCGGCTTCAGGCACTCTGACATTAATTCGGGCCGACGGTACTCCGGTTGATCTGGGATTGCAATAACGGAGGAGGTCAGGCGACCCGGCGCACGTTGAAACGCCGGGCAGCCTGGTATCAGTCTGCGCGACGGATTGTGGGCAAGCGAAGGTCTTTGTCGAGGACGAAGTTAACCTTCGTTTCTGCTTCGATCTTCATCGATTGTCCCGGTGTAGCCAGAACCGTGGCGGTGCCTCCACCGCCGCCGATAATCGCTCCTATTGCGGCACCCTTCTTTCCGCCGGTGATCGCGCCGATCGCCGCTCCTACGCCGGCGCCTCCCGCAATGATGGCAGCGTCTCGCTCTTTGTTGTCCACAGCGATCGCAACAAATGGCTCCGTCTGGAGTGGGTACGTCCGATCATCTGTGAGCAATTCGATTAAGACCAGCTTAAGTTCCGCCCGGCCTTTGACGCGCCCCGGCGTGATGACTTCGTCTACACGGCCCACAACCTTGTCTCCTCGTTCCGCAACGACACGGCCGTCAACAACCCAGTGTTCCGCCAGAGAAGCGTTGAAGGTATCCCCCTGTTTGCTTTTCGACGTCGAAACTTCATCAGCCATGACCACCGTAATTGAAGTACCCGCCGGCACTCTTTGTATATCCCTCGCCGGTGCGGATCTGGCGGTATCCGCTGCGCCTGGTGCTGGCCGGTTTGTCCCGGTAGTGGGTGGCGGACTCGCCGGTACGGGCGTCGGGGCCGGCGAAGGCGTTGCGACCGGACGCTCCGCAACACGTGGTGGCGGCGAATCGGTGGTCCGTCGGCCCGGTTCCGGTGTTGGTCTCACGGCGGGATTTGCCGAATTGGATTCCCTTCCCGCGGCAGGAGTCGGCGTTTCACGCGATTCTACCGGAGGTGCTACCCGGTCTGGAGCTGCCTGGTCCGGTGGCGGTGTTGCGGCAGGCGGATTGTCTGTTTTACATCCAATCGCAAAGCTCAGTATTAGGCATAGTAAAGGCAATCGAACTAGGTTCTTCATGGGGATGACACCTCTGTACACAGCCTCGCAAACATACTTCCAACCGTTGATAACTCAACCAGCTATCGGTCTGCGCTCGGCAGGCGATTCGCTGCGTTACTTTGCCGCAGACGACAGACGGTTCTGAATCTGTCAAGCGTATGCATACAGCTCTACATGTCTGTAATGTCGACAGTGAATACATGCGTATTGCGACCCTGGGCAGGGAGTTAAAAGGGGCTGCGTCGTCGGCTGGGCTTCTTGTCGGGATTATGTTGTCGAGCCGTGATCCTGCCCTCGGCGACCAGAGGGTCTTCCTGACGTGACGCTTTCGGCGGTTCGACGCGCACTTTTTTGGCGTACTCCTCGGCAATTTTCGAACGGCGTCGCGGGACATTCTTATTAGGCATGTGTTGTCACCCGGCTGATTGATCCGCACTTCGTTGACCAAAAAGTTACAAACGTTTCCTTTGACGTCCAGAAGGTCGGGTATAGACTCGAAGACCTCCAGTCATCCTTAATTGAATGGATCGACTCCGTGATGGCGGAGATTTTGGAGAAACATAACAGGAAGTTTGGGACACCTCGATCAGAAAGGAGCAAATGATGCTTCGACTTCGACTGCTCTCGACTGCGACTGCTCTTGTTCTCGCACTGCTTCTGATGACTGGTCTTTCCGGTGTCGCCCGCGCGGACACGATACTGATCGCAAATCTCACGAACGCTCAGGAAAATCCACCGGTGGTCCCTACGGCCTCGACCGGTGGGTCACGGCCTGCCTCGTTTGGGACGGCGGTTTTCTCGTTGAACGATGCGCAGACGGCTATGATGATGTTCGTCAGTATCTCCAACATCGATGTGAACGGCACTCAAACACCGAACGACACCAACGACAACCTTGCAAACGCGCATATTCATGCACCAGCCCCGCCGGGCATGAATGCCAGCGTTGTATGGGGCTTCTGGGGAGCTCCTCAAAACACCGCCAATGACATTATGATGGTGCCGTTTCAGTCTGGAGTTGGCGGTATTTTTACGGCAACCTGGAATCTGAATGAGGGCAACGCCGGACAGACTTTGACTTCTCAGCTTGGAAACATCTTGGGCGGCCAGGCGTACATTAATTTTCACACCGCGCAGTTCCCCGGAGGCGAAATCCGGGGACAAATACAGTTGGTGCCGGAAGCGTCCAGCCTGCTGTTGCTGCTTACGGGACTCGCTGGCGCTGCTGGTTTTTCCCGGCGCCGGATTTCACTGAGTTGAAGATCGACGCGCGCTCCTTGCCTTGAGGCGATTTTTGACGCCGCCTGGCAAGGTCCCGCGTTGATACCTGCCGATTCCCAACCGAGTTGTCAGCTTTGGCGCGCGCGAGTGCGCGCCGCCTTATGGGCGGCTGCAACCCGTCCACTTCTACCCTTCGTTCGTACAGCTTTCTGTGCTGCTGCCGACAGGTCGCGGTGCCCACGGCGACGAGCCGCAGAACGCGCCTGCCGTGCCAACGCGGGTCCGGAAGCCGCGCTGTGCCCTTCCTTGCGGAGGGCGCGACGCGTAGCCTGTGACCGTCGCGAAGACGGTTTCTTTTTGGAATGGCCAGCGCGTAGCGCACTCTGCGCGTTGCGTCGCGTGGCAGCCGACGCTTTCCCTTTCTTCGGAGGGCGGAGATTGACGCCGGCGCGCCGCGCCTTTGACAGGCCGATCGCGATTGCTTGTTCCGGTGAACGAGCGCCGTGCTTTCCCTCACGAACGTGATGAATTTCCTCGCGAACGAATTCTCCCGCCTGCGTCGACGGGGACTTTCCTTCCCGCTTCCGTCGTCTCGCCTTTTGTAGTGTCTGTTTTTCGGGCATGACATCTCCTCTCTTTGCAGAGGTGTTTCCTAACAACCAGCAATACTCTTGCCAGTTGGAAAGACGACTTGGGGGGAGGAATCATCGCCCAGAATGGATAAGTACAACATTCATCGGACAACAATTATCGGATAGCCGAGAATTGAGGGAAGACAGTGCTCTCAATGACAAATCTCCGATGACTGTTATCCGATGACTGTTGTACTTAACCAGTGTCCATTCTGGGCGATGATTACGTGCCTGCCCCCGATCTCCTCCCGTGGGGACGTCAGCGCTTAAGGAATTTTTCGAAGAACTTTGCCA
>DASTBJ010000700.1:0-14241 GCA_035712125.1 Terriglobia bacterium | reverse complement strand
CTTGCGTGTATCGCTCCAGTCCGACAGCATCGTCAGCCCTTCATCGAAGGCGCCCAGCGCAAGGCTATCCTGGGGTCGAAGGTTACGCAGGAACCGTGCCGCCGCTCGCTGCATGAAAGTCCACTGATTCTCGGTGCTGGCGCTCCGATCGAACAGAAGAAGGATGTTGTAAGGCGTGTCCACCGAGCTAAACACCTGAATTTGCTGTTCCTCACCCTCTTCAAAAACGACGAAATCCGTCTCCGTGAGAGTCGTCATCGGTTCGCCTCGGGAATTGAAAACCCTGACGTCCACAGAAACCAGCGGGACATCCACACGGAGCTGGAACTCCGGTTCCTGTACACGTTCAGAAGCGGCCCAGGCCGCGGCAATCAGCAGAGACGTCAGAAGAATTCGCATTGGGACTAAGACGGCTGGTTACGCGCTTTGTAAGTTTTGACGAAGCTGTTTCTGGTGTTCGTCGATGCCGTGGTGACTATAGCAGAAAGCACTACCTGGCCTTGTCGGGGGTGTCCGGCTCCACCGTGTGCGGCAGTTCCTTACCGACAGAAGGCGCCAGCAAACCCGTTTTGACGTAGGTGAGCAGTTTGTCACGTGTATCGGCGATATCGAGATTCCGCATGGTCAGCTGGCCGATCCGGTCCTGCGGCGTAAACACCGATTCGCCCTTTTCCATGGTGAGCCGCTCCGGCTTGTAGGTGAGATTCGGGCTCGATGTGTCGAGTATGGAATAGTCATTTCCCCGCCGTAGTTCCAGAGTCACTTCACCTGTGACGGGACGCGCCACCCAGCGTTGGGCGGTTTCGCGCAGCATCATTGCCTGAGGATCGAACCAGCGACCTTGATAGAGCAGCCGGCCAAGACGCCGTCCGTTATCGCGATATTGCTCGATCGTGTCCTCGTTATGGATTCCTGTAACAAGGCGCTCATACGCGATAAACAGCAGAGCGAGGCCGGGCGCTTCATAAATCCCACGGCTCTTCGCCTCGATGATTCGATTCTCAATCTGATCGCTCATTCCTAATCCATGGCGTCCGCCGATGGCATTCGCCTCCAGCACAAGTGCCAGAGGACTATCGTAAGAAATGTCGTTCAATGCGACGGGGCGTCCTTCCTCAAAGCGAATCGAAACAACTTCGGGTTTGATGGAGACGCTTTCGCGCCAGAACGCTGCGCCCATAATAGGCTCGACAATCTTGATGCCGTTGTTCAGGAACTCGAGATCCTTTGCTTCGTGTGTGGCGCCGAGAAGGTTGGAGTCGGTCGAGTATGCCTTTTCCGCGCTCATTCGATAGCCGAGACCTACACGTTGCATGTACTCGGACATTTCCTTCCTGCCGCCCAACTCGTCAATGAATGCCTGATCCAGCCATGGCTTGTAGATTCGGAGATTGGGATTGGCGAGGAGCCCGTACCTGTAGAACCTCTCGATGTCATTCCCTTTGAACGTGCTGCCGTCACCCCAGATATGAACGGCATCTTCTTTCATGGCGACAACAAGCATCGTGCCTGTCACGGCGCGGCCAATAGGCGTGGTATTGAAATATGGAACACCCGCCGTCGAAATATGAAAGGCGCCGCACTGGAGTGCGGCAATCCCTTCGGAGACCAGTTGCGAGCGGCAGTCGATCAGCCTCGCCTTCTCAGCCCCGCATTCGAGTGCTCGTTTGGGAATATTGTCGTAGTCGGTTTCGTCCGGTTGACCGAGGTTCGCGGTATAGGCGTAGGGAATCGCGCCTTTCGCCCGCATCCAGTGCAGAGCGGCACTGGTATCGAGACCCCCCGAAAACGCAATGCCGACCTTTTCGTCAACGGGTACATTCTGAAGGATAGTTGTCACAGCCGTTAATGATAATCGAGATGGAGGTCAGTCCCATCCGGCTTGCCCGTCAACATGGAACGGATTGTTCCGACGTTCAGCCAGGGCGAGAACAGTCGCAGACGCTCACGAGAGACATGATTACGTCAACTACAAACCCAAAACGCGCCACCGCAGCCTCCGCTGACTAAGTGCTTATTTGTGTGATTGTTGGCTCGGTATCTTGCGCCGTTTTGCCCTGCTTTTAACCCGTCAGTTTTGCCTCTGATTCCGTTGCCCACCATTTGTTGACCGGGTTATGCCGTTCTGTTACTAATCCAACACTATGAGAATTTTACTTGTGACGCTTCTGATAGCTGCCAGCGCGCTGGGACAGGAAAAAGCTCCAGCACCACAACAGACACCGGCCCAGGGACCACCCCCGAAGAACCTGACGAAGCATCCCGACGGGCACTTCAGCGCGAACGCCGAACCCAAAGACGTCGAGAATTTCGAGATTCGCGTCGTCGTGGCGGGGGACACGCTATCCGGAATCTCCAGGGAGGTGTTGAAAGACGGCAAACTCTGGCCCCAGATCTGGGAACAGAACGAACACGTCGTGAACCCGCACTGGATCTATCCGAACGACAAAATTCTCATCCGCCCTGTCACCAAGATTTCAGAAGCGAAGCCGCCCGAGCCCGACGCGGCACCGGCTCCCGAGCCCGAGGCGCCAGCCCAGGCTGCCGAGGCCAAGGACACGACACCGCAACCCTTGAAAGGGCAGTTGGTCCCGGCGCCATATCCCGCTCTCCCTGAAGCAGGGCCGCCAAAGAGCGTCTTGAATCTGAATCCGCCGCGAAGTTATCCGGAGGTGAAGGATGCGGACGTCAATTGCGCAGGCTTTATTCGCGCGGATGAAGTATCGCGGGACGTCAAGGTTGTCGGTCGTTACAGCGATGGCAAGACGGTAGCGACGGAGGGCGATTACCTCTACATCGGCAAAGGCGTCGAAGGTGGCGTTCGTCCGGGCGTGGTCTATGAAGTACTTCGACCGACAAGACGTATCGACGGCCTGGGAATGCATTATCTGGAAATCGCTCAGGTTCAGGTTGTAATCGGACAGGCCGATCATGCGCTGGGAAGGATCACCTACAGTTGTGAAGCGGTGGAAATCGGCGACGTTCTGGTGCCCTATAGCAGGTCCGAATTTCCGGCACTTCCGTCCAAGCGGCCATTTTCAAGCACCATGAAGGGATCCGGTCAGGTTCCTGGAAACATCATCCTCACGAAGGATTCGATGATCAACGACGGTTCTGAATCGTTTGGTGCTCATGCGAAAATCCCAAAGGCCGGCGGAACCCTGGCCAGTCTGGACCGCGGTATCGTAGGGGAAGGCAGTGTGGTCTACCTGAATATCGGCAAACAGGCAGGGGCGAAACCCGGAGACATCTTCATCGTCTTTCGGGATAGCAGGGTTGTGAACGGCCGCACTGCAATCGCAGAAGTCGTCGTTCTCCGAGTCGAGGAACGGTCTTCTAGTGCGCTCGTGACTTACTCAGACGATGCGGTCTCTCTGGGAGACGTCGTCGAGCGAAGATAATCAACATCGCGAGGCCAACGGCAAGCATCGGAATGGTGAGCAGTTGGCCTCGCGTCAATGGACCGAGATCAAAAAGGATGTGCGCGTCCGGTTCTCTGACAAACTCCACCAGGAAGCGAAACAACCCGTAGAAACCGATGAAGGCCCATGTCACGGTACCGGGATAGAGATCTTTTCGGTACAACCACTGGACAATCACAAACAGCACGAACCCTTCCAGAAAAGCTTCGTACAACTGGGAGGGATGTCGAACAACGTCGCCTCCGGCTGGAAACACCATGCCCCAGGCGACAGTCGTCTCCCTGCCGTAGAGTTCGCCGTTGATGAAGTTGCCCAGCCTGACGAGACCCAGCCCTATCGGGGCTGCCGCGCATACCAGGTCTGAGATCTCCCAGAAGTTCCATTTTCGTTTCCAGCAGAGGAACAGCGTGGCCAGGACAACTCCGACGAATCCGCCGTGGAATGACATGCCGCCCTGCCATATGTAGAGGATCTCAATGGGCCGCTGAAGGTAACTGCCGAGGTCATAGAAGAGGACGTAGCCGAGCCGGCCCCCGACCATCACGCCCAGGATCAGGAAGAACAACAAGTCGTAGAGGTCATCGGTGCTCATGCCCAGTTTTTTCCGCTTCGCGAGACGTTTCAGGAGAAAATAGCCCGCGATAAACGAAATCATGTACATGAGCCCGTACCACCGCAGCTGGATTGGGCCGAGTCGCAGGAATACGGGATCGATGTTGGGAAACTGAAGCTGCAGCATCATGGCGCCTGCGAGTCCCATTCAGGGAGTCGGAACATCGGGGCGAGTGCGCTTCTGGTCCAGAATCGTGCGTTGCCGCTCCTGAGCTTTGAAGCGGCCATCAATCTGGTTCCAAAACGTGCGGAAATAATCGAACGCGGACACAATCGCGAAAAGCACAACCGCATAGAGCGCGTATTGTCCCAGCGGATAAACTGAGGGGAATTCCTGGTGACCGAGGATCAAAAGCGTGATCGCCGTCACCTGGGCAACCATCTTGATCTTACCAAGCTCAGAAGCACTGATTGTGAAGCCCTGTGTGGACGCAATACTGCGCAGTCCACTAACGGCAAATTCGCGTCCGACAATGATGACAACCATCCAGGCCTCGACGATTCCGTAATCGATTAGAGAGATGAAAGCCGAGGAGATCAGGAGTTTGTCGGCAACCGGGTCCAACAGGACGCCAAGTGTTGTAATCTGGCCTCTCTTGCGGGCCAGGTATCCATCGAGGAGATCCGTCAGGGATGCCGCCAGGAAGATTACTGCGGCAACGAGCATGTATTTGGTCATCAGAAGGGCGACCAACACGGGCACAGCGAAAATGCGGACCAGGGTCAGTGCATTGGGAAGATTCACCACGTGATTCTAGTACAGCCGCCCGTCCTGACGAGGCTAAATTTTGGTAGAAAGGAGCGGAAACGCCCGATATGAAAGGACTCATTCTCGCCGGCGGGAAAGGTACCCGCCTGCGGCCGCTGACTCTCAATACTCCGAAACCCATTGTTCCCGTCGCGAATGCGCCGTTTCTACTGTATCAGCTGGACCTCATGACAAGCGCCGGCATCAGCGAAGTCATCCTGAGTCTGTCCTATCAGCCAAGAAAGATAGAAGACCTTCTACAGGACGGCGCGGACTACGGGATCGGCATCCGCTACGCGGTTGAAGGCACTCCTCTGGGCACCGGGGGAGCCTTCAAGAATGCCGAGGAATACATCGACTCAACCACAGTCGTGTTTAACGGTGATGTGCTGACCAGTGTCGATCTTCCCGCTGTCATTCGGAAACATCGCGAATACGGCGCGGTAGCCACGCTGGTCCTGACGCCGGTGGATAATCCCACCGCTTATGGACTGGTCGAAACGGCTTCGGATGGGAGTGTACGCCGTTTCCTCGAAAAGCCCGGGCCGGACGAGGTTACCTGCAATACCATCAATGCCGGCGTGTATGTTCTGGAATCTTCCGTTTTGCAGTACATGCCAAAGAACGAACCGTATTCGTTTGAGCGCGGCCTGTTTCCGACACTACTGGAGCGCAAGGAAAGGGTCGTGTCTTTCATCCTCGACAAGTACTGGATTGATATAGGTACTCCACGGAAGTACCTCGAAGTCCATCACGACATTCTCGCGGGAAAGTTTACATCGAAGCGCGTGGCTGCCAGCGCGATTGATCGGTCGGCTCTGCCGTCCGATGTTTCGGTTGACGCCAGGTCCATCATCGACAGCGACGTCACAATACGAAGCGGCGTTCGTATTGAAAACTCGGTTATCGGCAGGAACTGCAAGATTGAGGAAGGCGCTCACATCGTCGACTCTGTCATCTGGCCCGGCAATACCCTCGACGCCGGCTCTCATGTCCAGGGAGCGATTCTCGGCAAGGGTTGCTATGTGGGCAGATCGGTAACCCTGCGTCATGGTGCCGTGCTGGGAGACAAGACGGTCGCGACGGATTTCTCCCAGCTATGACAAACCCCACGCCCATTAAATTCGGCACCGATGGGTGGCGCGCAATCATCGCCGACGCCTTCACCTTTGAAAACGTTCGCATCGCCGCCCAGGCTACCGCGGATTACATGGCGACGGTCAAAGGGAAGCAACGTGGAGTGTTCATAGGATACGACGGCCGCTTCCTGTCCAATCGCTTTGCGCACGCCGCGGCTGAGGTGTTTGCCGGGAACGGATTTCGCACGCTGCTCATGGATCGCGCGTATCCCACGCCGTATGTCTCTTTCGAGGTACGCCGGCGTCAATTCGCCGGGGGTATCGTCATTACGGCAAGCCACAACCCGGCAGTGTTCAACGGATTCAAAGTCAAGGCTCACTTCGGAGGCAGTGCGACGCCAGAGATCACCGCCGACATTGAACGCCATCTGGGGCGGTCGCCAGTGCAATGCTCGTCTGCGGGGATCGAAGTCGTGGCGCCGACAGAAAGCTACTTCGAGCATCTCCGCAGTCTCGTGGATTGGGATCGCATCGCAAAGTCGCGCTTGAAGGTCGTCGTGGACTCCATGCATGGTAGCGGGGCGAAGATTCTTGAGACGTTGCTTCGGGACACGTCCTGCACGGTTGAAACGATCCGCGGCGATCTCGATCCCCTGTTCGGTGGCGTCAACCCCGAGCCGATGATGCCGCAACTGGAACCGCTGGCGGCACGCGTCGTCGAAACAAGAAGTGATATCGGTCTGGCCACGGATGGAGATGCGGACCGTCTGGGGGTTGTCGATGAGAACGGGCGATTCCTGAATACGCTCCAGGTTTTGCCGTTGCTCCTTCTTCACGCCTACCGGAATAGAGGCTGGAGGGGATCTGTAGTGCGGACGTTTTCCCAAAGCCAGATTGTCCCCAGG
Organism: Terriglobia bacterium; assembly: GCA_035712125.1. Classification (GTDB taxonomy): domain Bacteria; phylum Acidobacteriota; class Terriglobia; order 20CM-2-55-15; family 20CM-2-55-15; genus DASTBJ01. Next base: position 7,475 of record DASTBJ010000700.1, on the reverse strand, counting down.
ATTGCTCAGAAACTCGGGCTCACCTGCCACGAGCTTCCTATCGGTTTTAAGAACATCGGCGAGCTCATGCTTAAAGAAGAAGTTCTGATCGGCGGCGAGGAGAGTGGAGGCGTCGGTCTATCGCGCCACCTGCCGGAGCGTGATGGAACGTTCGTCAACCTTCTGTTCCTGGACCTGCTGGCACAGTCGGGAAAGAGCTGCACCGCGCTCGTCCGCGATATGTGGCAGGAGTTCGGAGAGTTTCACTTCGATCGCAGGGACTTGCATGTGCCCATTCGTGTCGGGCAAGCCGTCGTCGATTCCTTGCGGACCGCCCCGCCGGTTTCATTTGCGGGCAGAGCGGTCGATCGGGTCGAAACCCTTGACGGATCAAAGGTTTTCCTCGTAAAGGACAGCTGGATCCTGTTTCGCCAGTCAGGCACCGAGCCACTCCTCCGGGTATATTGCGAAGCCCCGTCCACGCAGGCGGTGGAGCAGATACTGGCCGCAGGACTGAAATTGGTGGAACAAACCGGGTGCGCCGGTGTCGAAGGGTAGTGTCTCGCTGTATAATCATGGCACTTCGATCGGAAGGCTGGTTAATGTGCGCAGAGAGATAGCTCTAAACGAGATCGAGCGCGGCGGGGTCCTGGATGCCCAGGAAGCTGTGTTTGTCGAGCGTCTGCAGGCTAACGAAGACGCCGCTTACGACGAACTCGTCCGCATTTACCATACCTCGATCTATCACGTCGCGTACCGGATGCTTGGAGATTCCAGCGATGCCGCAGACGCGGTGCAGGAAATCTTTCTTAAGGTGTTCCGGAACATCCAGCGCTTCCGCGGCGAATCCAGTTTGAAAACATGGCTTTACCGGATCGCGTTCTCCGAAATCCTGAACCGCCTGCGGTGGTGGCGGCGACGGTTCCGCTCATCGACCGTATCGCTTGACGACGATCACGACGGCAAGGGCCAATATATTCACCTGGCTTCTGCCAACCCTTCTCCCCTTCAAGCACTCGAATCGAAGGAACGCGAGGGAGCGATCCAGCAGGCACTGACGAAACTGTCCGGTGAACACCGGTCGATCGTCATTCTTCGGGATATCGAGGGTTTCTCCTACAGCGAGATTGCCGAAATTTTGGGAATTTCCAGTGGGACCGTCAAGTCGCGCCTTGCTCGCGCTCGTTCGGACATGAAGAAAACTTTGGCGCGGTACCTGTCGATCCAGGGTATGGACTTATGAGAGTTCAAACGACCATTTCCTGTGAAGCCGCTCATGAATTAATGAGCCCCTTTATCGATTCTATGGTTGGAGTCGATGAAGCCAATTCTCTCCGATCACATCTGTTCGATTGCAAATCCTGCAGACGGCAGCTGCAGTCGTTTATCTCGCTGCGCACCGTAGTTGCCAGCGCTGAACCATCGAAGGTGCCGGATGACCTTCAGCTTGAAACGCGAATACGGCTGTCGCACGCGCGCTTGCCCAACCATCGCGATAGATGGCGGGCGCGTTTTGACAATATCCTGAGACCCTTCGCCGTGCCCGCGGTCATGGGCGTTGCCCTGACGCTGCTCGCGTTCGGAGTTCTGCTCGCGAGTCTTACCGAACCTAATACCGTCGTGGCAGACGACGGCCATGGGGTGTTTCTGGCCGGTATCTATCAGGGGCCCAGCACCCCGGACGCAACTTTGCGCAGGCTCGGAGTCAGCCCCAACCTCGACGACGCACTATCCGTGCAGTCTGAGCTGAACACCATTGGCCAGATTGACGAATACAAGGTCATTGCAGGTGAGCGATCGCCCGGCGTCGATCAGTGGCTGCAGGAGCTGGTGCTTCTTTCTCAGTTCAAGCCCGCGACTCACTGGGGATTGCCCGTGCGTTCGCGAATCATTCTTTCGTTCGTAACAGTTCGAGGTTGACCGCTTCGGCGACGGCGCTCGCCACCCGCTCCGCAACCTTCCCCCCGCGCAACTGTCGCCGTAGTGTTTCGTAATTCCCGCGAATGCGAGACTGTAACCACACATCATCCAGCAGTCTGAGAGCAGCATCGCTCACGAGTTCGGGAGTGAATTTGTCCTGAAATAACTCCGGCACTACTTCCTCGCCAAGGATGATATTGACGATTCCGAAGAGACGGACCTTCAGAAAGAACTTCCCCAGAAACCACGCTTCAACAGGCGAGATGCGGTAGACGATGACCTCGGGCGTTCCCAGCAACGCTGCCTCCAGTGTTGCCGTTCCACTGGCGACGATCGCAGCTCGCGAGTATCGAAGGACATTGTAGGTGTCGCCTTGCACCACTTTGATCGGACGATCTCCCACGATGCTGTCGATTAACGCACGGTCCAGGTTGGGCGCTGCGGGCAACACAAACTGCGTTTCGGGCTTCGCCTGCCGAACACGATCTACAACCTCGCAGAGAGTTGGCAGGATATGACGGATCTCTTTCTGCCGGCTGCCTGGAAGAATCGCCAGAACTGGCGTTTTGTCGTCAAGCTTGTGACTCCGACAAAATTCCTCCTTCGTCTTAGTGGCACGAACCGTTTCGATCAAAGGATGGCCGACGAACTCCACGTCGACGCCGGCATCTTTGTAGATCTGTTCCTCGAACGGAAAGATCACGAGCATCTTCGTCACGAGCTCCTTGATCTGCTTGACCCGGCCTTCCCGCCAGGCCCAAACCTGCGGGCTTATGTAATAAATGATCGGAATATTGGCTGCCTTGATACGCCGGGCCAGTCGAAGATTGAAATCCGGAAAGTCGATCAGGATTGCCGCATCGGGAGGCGTTGCTTCGAGACGGTCGACGAGACGGCGGAACACTCGGTACAACGAACCCAGTTGCCCTAACGCGGCAAGCGGTCCCATGGCGGCGGTATGACGAATATCGCCTTCGAGGTTTACGCCGGCACGATGCATCTTTTGCCCGCCGAGTCCGAAAACCTCGCATCCTGGAAATCGACCCATCAGTGCCAGTGCCACGTCGGCACCATACATGTCTCCCGAAGATTCTCCGGCGACCAGAAGAAAGCGAGGTGATCTCACGGTCGATGTTTCAACTGAATGACGAGGCGGGAGGATGCAACCTGTACAGTCTCTGTCCACACATGATCTTCGCCACGAAGTACCGCGGTGGCCACGATCTTGTATTCGCCGGGAGTGACGTTGCTGAATTCAAAGTTTCCCTGGGGAGCAGTCTTGATGAGGCCGGCCGTATTCAGGCCATCGCGGCGCATTTCCGAGACGACGTCTTCCAGAACAGTGGAATAAGCAACAGGGATGTAGTCGATGAAGAGTTCCCTGTTACGGCGCGCCATGCCGGAGTCCAGGAACACAGCCCAGTAGTTGTCGAGACGCCGCTGCGTCAGCGCGTTAAACAATTTCGCGTATTCCAGGGGAAGCAGCACCACGCGGGCAGACGACGGCGATGCACTGCCCGGTGTAACCTGCAATGTTCCCTGGATCGATGTCGACTGCAGAAATAGCGCCAGCATGACCGCGAACATGCCACTTATTGTCGCACAGGGATGACAGATCCTGCGCTAACGCCGCGCCGAGTGACGGCGCCCACGAGAGGATCTTGCAGGCGCCACTCCTGGTTATCCAGAGGCGCGGGGACTCGACGATCTGGACCCGGACCGGTTCGAAGCCGACTTGCCGGATTTCTTACTGTTGCTGCGGCTATTTGACCTACTCGTGACGGTTCCGCTTTTAGACGACGTCCGGGTCGAACCCTTGCCAGACTTCGACCGGCTTGTGGACTGACGTGCTTGCCCGGATCGGTTCGTTTGCCCGCTTGCGCGCGAGTTGGTTTTCCGATTGAGGACACCCGGATTTTCCATCAGCTCCTGCTTGCGACGGGACATCCGTGTTCCAATTTGCTCGAGTTCCTCTTTCTCCGCATCAATCTTCGGCAACATCTCGCCTTCTTCCTCCTTGATGTGATGCCGAACATTTTCGGCGAGAACCATGAATTTGGCGTGGTACGTGTCGTGATCGAGACGCTGATTCTCCAGTTCGTCGAGCAAAAAGTGAGCGACGTGATGTTCTTCCCTGGCTTCGGACATCACTTCGCTGTCATCAATCATTTCGCGTACTGCTGGATAGAAAATCTCTTCTTCGATCGCCGCATGAACCTTGAGCTCATTAATCGCCCGTTTGGCGATCTGCATCTGCATGCGCTCGTCATCCGTCCCTTCAAACTCGTCAAAAAGGTCCTTCACGTTCCTGTGGTCCTCTTTGAGCATGGAAACGGGATCCGTGGATTCCACGACGTTGGAATCGCGAGATCGCCGGTTCATGGATTGATTCATTGCTGCCTCCTGTTAATGACGTCGAACCAGAATCTGCGCAGCAATCGCGATACCAGCGTAGAACATGCGTGGACGAGGCGAAGGCTTGTACGAAATGGAGACATCGCACGTGCACCAACGGCAGACGGGCAGAGTCAGGAGGTCGTCTGCCGTATGGGCAAATGTCATTTCTTTTTGCGGGACGGAACCTTCGCTCCGCTTCTTCTGGCTTCAGACAAGCCAATCGCAATGGCCTGCTTACGACTCCTGACCTTCTTACCTGACCGTCCGCTCTTGAGTGTTCCGGCCTTTCGTTCATGCATGGCGCGCTCGACTTTTTTTGAAGCCTTTTTTCCGTACTTGGGCATTAAGTTCCTCCTCGGGGGCGATCCCGCGGGCAAAGATTCTTCGCGAGTGAAGCGACCGTAATCTTGTCTATAGCGCCATTCTTTCGCGCCGATCTTCCGCGATTGCGGACTCACCGGTCTCCATCAGCTGTTTGAATCGGCGCAGCAGATCCTCAACGTGGGCTCCCGGCCGTTTACCGAATAGCGTTGCGACGACTGCTCCGACTCTGCCCGCCGGCAAGTAGTACTCAAGGGCGACGCGGACGAGGGTCCCACGGCCGCCGGAGGCGGGTTCGAAGCGCACGTAACCGGCAGTTTCGATTGTGGAGTTCTCCAGCGACCGCCAGCCAATCATCTCGTCCTGTATATCTCTTGTAATCTCCGCATCCCACTGCACGGGTATTTCGCCTGGCGCAGCAATCGTCCAGCGTGACCGAAGATCGTCGAGGATTTCCACCGATTCGAGAATATCGGCAATTCTCGGAAGGTTCTGAAAGTCTCGCCAGAACGAGTAGAGATCGGCAGCAGGCCGATCGATGATGATGGATTTCTTCAGCTTGATTCCTGAGAACCGCCGGCGCTTCATGGCGTACACCGTTCCGGTGATTGCGATGCCGGCGGCGGTCAGCAACAGGATTTTTTCATTTCGTGTCATTGACGTTTCCTCCACTACAAACGGTTTGCTAACCAACAGCTCGGTGTTCGTTATTCCTTTCGACAGCTCGGTCGGCAAGCGTGGTCAACGGTGACGGCGACCATGCGGACCGGCTCTCCCAGCCGGACCGGGCGGTTGTCCCCGAGGTTGAATTCATGGCAGGCAACAGGCTATTGATGATTCGCAGACTTCGGTGAAGTGCACCCGGCGATATCGCATGCGCAACGTCGGCGGCGCGAGCCGCGGGCGTCAGTACCACGGTTTCGTGGCGATTTCGGCACGCCTCCACAATCTGCCGGGCCGCGCGCCGCGCATTGATGGAGAGCAGCGGCAGTCCTGCGCCTATGGAGAACCACGCGAATTCATTTTTGTTGTTGCCCTTGAAAACTGCGTTCACGTGCGACCCGGTTCGCATTAGCCCCGGGTACACCGTCGTGACAAAGATGTTGTCTCGCCCAAGTTCCGCGCCAATCGCTTCCGAGAGACCCGCCTGAGCAAATTTGCTCATCACGTAGGGCAGCAAGTGCGGCACTCCAACTTTGCCTCCGATAGATACGATATTGACGATGCGGCCGCCTCCGCGTGTTCGCATATGAGGAATGGCTGCCAGCATGGAATACAACGACCCCCACGCGTGTGTTTCCATGGCCGACTGGTAATCCTGCATGGTCATGGATTCGAATGGGCCAACCTGAATGACCCCCGCATTATTGATAAGCACATCCAGTTTTCCGAATGAATCAACCGTTTCGCGCACCGCGCGATCTACTTCCTTCTGCTGACGGACGTCACACGGGACGACCAAGCTCCTGTGACCGATTTGATCGAGTTCACGTCGGGCAGCTTCAAGTGTGGAACTATTGCGTGCGACGAGCGAAAGGTGCGCGCCTTCACGAGCCAGAACCCGTGCAATCTCCAGCCCGAGTCCTCGCGATCCTCCTGTGATCAAAACCGTCTTGTTTCTGAATGTGAAGGGGGGCCGCCTTGTAGACTTGGCCACCAGCGCTCCAACAGCAAACGCAGCAAGAGAGCCAAAGATCCACGGCATCATGGTTTCATTACGATCTTGATACATTGGTCCTCCTTATTCTGGAATATCCGGTATCCACGTTCGGCGTCATCGAGAGTCATTCGGTGCGTGATGATCGAGGAGGGATCGATTTCACCATCAACAATTCGTTGCAGCAGGGGCTGCATATAGCGATGGACGTGCGTCTGACCGGCGCGCAGGGTGAGTCCTTTGGCAAAGACCGCGCCGATGGGAAATTTGTCGATTAGTCCTCCATAAACCCCGGGTACCGAAACCACGCCGCCTTTGCGACACGCCATAATCGCCTGCCGGAGTGTATTGGCGCGGTCTGTTTCGAGCATCAAGGCCTGCTTCGCCCGGTCATACAGCGCGCCAATGGTCGTCCCGTGTCCTTCCAAACCCACGGCGTCGATGCAAGCGTCCGGCCCGCGTCCGCCAGTCATCTCCTTCAGGGATTCGAGAACGTCCTCGTTTGCGAAGTCGAGAGTCTCCGCGCCAAAGTTTGAAGCCATCTGCAAACGCTCAGGCACTGTATCGATGGCGATGACGCGCTCCGCATGGAGCATGACGGCGCTCATGACGGTAAGTAAACCGACAGGGCCACATCCCCACACGGCGACGGTGTCGCCAGGCTGGATGCTGCAATTCTCGGCAGCCATATACCCTGTTGGGAAAATGTCAGACAAGAACAGTACCTGCTCATCAGAGAGTTCTTCCGGGACCTTGAGTGCTCCGACATCGGCAAAGGGAACTCGAACGTATTCCGCCTGTCCGCCCGGATACCCACCATACATGTGGGAGTACCCGAACAGCGCCGCACCCGATTCGCCATACAGTCGATCCACCATCCACGCGTTGGGATTGGTGTTGTCGCACAAGGACCACAACTCGCGCCGGCAGAAAAAGCAATGCCCGCAAGCTATCGCGAACGGAATCACGACGCGATCCCCCACGCGCAGGTTTTCGACCTGTTTTCCAACCTCGACCACTGTACCCATGAACTCGTGGCCGAGGACATCTCCCTTCTTCATGGTCGGAATATAGCCACCATAGAGGTGAAGATCCGATCCACAGATCGCCGTCAAGGTGACGCGAATGATGGCATCGTGGGGATTCAGGATTTTCGGCGTGGGGGTTCGTGAAACTGAAACCTTTTCCTTGCCTTCCCAGG
>DASTBJ010000699.1:0-6259 GCA_035712125.1 Terriglobia bacterium | reverse complement strand
TTCGGGTTATGCTTCGACAACACCTTCGTGATCACTGCCGTCAGCGTCGTCTTCCCGTGGTCGATGTGTCCGATCGTTCCCACGTTCACGTGCGGTTTCGACCTGTCAAACTTCTCTTTCGCCATACCTTCTCTCCGATTTAGTTCGAGTGTCGCCTTTATTGAAGGAGCGGGAGACGGGATTCGAACCCGCGACCAACGGCTTGGAAGGCCGTGACTCTAGCCACTGAGTTACTCCCGCCCAGTCTTAAGCGTCGGGCCCACCGTTCGGATCGTTTCGGCACATCGCCTTTCACCTTCGTACTACCGCCCGGTTCCCCCACGCCCAGAGCCCACGACCAGGATTGAACTGGTCACCTCGTCCTTACCAAGGACGCGCTCTACCATCTGAGCTACGTGGGCCAACCCTGGTGATCACTTCCAAAACGCAAGGACCAAACCTTACGCCCTTATGGACAGGGGAGGATTCGAACCTCCGTAGCCCGCAAGGAGCGGCAGATTTACAGTCTGCTGCCATTAACCACTCGGCCACCTGTCCGATCTTTTCTTAGCGTCGGGCCCACCGTTCGGATCGAGTCGCCGCTACCTTAAGGAGCTGGCGAAGGGAATTGAACCCCCGACCTGCTGATTACAAGTCAGCTGCTCTACCAACTGAGCTACGCCAGCGTCGACAAACCCCCGACTCTAACATAGCCAAGTAGGTGTTTCAACAGTCAGTTGCGGAATATTTATGTCTTTTCAGTTACTTTGCCGGTGCCCGCGAGTCCTCGCTGCCGAACCACCTCGTAGAGGACAACACCCGCGGCCACGGAAACATTGAGCGCTTCAACCTTCCCAAGCATGGGAAGGCGCACGATCACGTCGCAGTGCTCGCGAACAAGACGTCGAAGACCCCTGTGTTCTCCCCCGAAAACGAGTGCAACCGAACTAGTGTAATCGAAATCCGTCCACAGTCTATCGCCTTCTTCGTCGACTCCGATAACCCAGAACCCTCTCTTCTTGAGTTGATCCAGAGTCGTGGCCACATTGCCGACACGGATCACCGGCACGTAAGCGAGCGCTCCGGCCGAAGCCTTCGCAACCACGGCGGTAAGAGGAGCGGAATGACGCTCAGGAACGATGACTCCGGAAACGCCCGACGCTTCCGCGGTACGAATGACGGCGCCCAGATTGTGAGGATCTTCAACACCGTCCAACACGACAACGCATGGAACGTCCTTCTCAAACGCTCTCTCCAGCGGTGCATATGTCGCTTCGCCGGCTATTGCCACGATTCCCTGGTGAACGATACCGCCCGCAATCTTGTCAAGGACGGCGCGTTCCTCCTTACGCACCGGCACACCACGCTCTCGTGCAAGATCGAGAATCTGTTTCAATCGGGGTAATCGCGCATCGCGAAGAATGTGAATTCGCTCAACAGGTGGACGCCCGCTGGAGAGGACCTCATAGACGGCATGCACGCCGCAGATCAACGCTGCGTCCTCACCGCAACGAGATCAGGGCGACAACCTGCGCTGCGATCGCTTCGTCGCTTCCAATCATTCCGATTCCTTCCATCGTCTTGGCCTTGATGGAAACTTTGTCACTGGGGATGCCAACAGCGACCGAGATTCTGTCGCGCATCAAGGGAAAGTGAGGATGCAACTTTGGCTGATCGGCAAGAATGTTGCTGTCGATGTTTTCGATTTGAAAGCCGTTCCCGCGCAGGAGATTCGCAGCGACGGTAAGAAATTTCAGGCTCGCCATGCCCTTGTACTTTGGATCTGTGTCGGGGAACCGCTCTCCGATATTGCCCAATCCGGCAGCGCCGAGCAAGGCATCGACCATGGCGTGACAAAGCACATCGCCGTCGGAATGCGCGATGAAACCCTTGCTGTACGGTATCTCCACGCCCCCGAGCATCAGATGCGAACCGGGCCCAAGGCGATGGAGGTCGAAACCAAGCCCGACTCGGAAGTTCACGGCCTGCCCTGCTCTTCCTGCAGAAAGAACCGCGCAAGAGTCAGGTCGTCGGGCCGGGTTATTTTGATATTGCGTTCTGAGCCGCGAACGACAGCGACGGGGAGCCCGAGCCGTTCAACGAGACTGGATTCATCGGTGCCGTAATATTCATCGCGGCGCGCGCGCTCGAAGGCTTCCGTGAGAATTTCAATCCGGAACGCCTGGGGCGTCTGGGCAAGAACCAGGTGCTCGCGCGTGAGAGTCGAGTCGATGACGTCCTTGCGGATCTGCTTCACCGTATCGACGATTGGGATAGCCAAGACTGCCGCACCACTCTTCTGTGCCTCTGCAATGACGGCTTCAATCTCATCGACTTTCACGAAGGGCCGCACGGCGTCGTGAACAACTACGATAGTCGTCTCCGGGCTCAAGTGCTGCATTGCAACCGCGACTGAGTCCTGCCGGCGCGCACCACCCTGCACGACCGAAACAGGCTTGGAAAATCCCGCACCGGCGACGAGCCTGCGCACTTCTTCCACGGATTCCTGGGGCGCAGCGACAAGGATGCGGTTGATCAGCCGGCAGGAATCGAACTTCCGGACCGTATATATCAGGATAGGCGTCTTATCGAGAGTCAGAAGCTGCTTGGGGCGGTCCGACTTCATCCTTCGACCGGCACCCGCTGCTGCGATGATTGCCGTGACGTTCATGGGCGGAGACTAGTGAGATACTTCCGACGCAGGCCGGTCGGACGCAGGCGGGGAACCGGTCCGCTCAGAGCGCTCATCCTTGGCAGGATGATGCACCACTTCCCCTCGGCGCTCCTCATAACGGCCGAAGATCATTTTGCCCGCTGTTGTCTGCAACACGCTGGTTACCGACGAATCGATCGTCTTTCCGATCATCTTTCGAGCGTTATCGACCACGACCATCGTGCCGTCGTCAAGGTACGCAATGCCCTGATTGAATTCCTTGCCTTCCTTCAGAATGAAAACCTTCATCGTCTCGCCCGGCAGATAAACAGGTTTCAAGGCGTTGGCGAGTTCATTGATGTTCAACACTTCCACACCGCGAAGCTGAGCCACCTTATTAAGATTGAAATCGTTCGTGACAATCTTCGCCTCGAACTCCTTCGCGAGTTCAATGAGCTTCATATCCACTTCGCGAATTGCAGGATAATCGTGCTCCACGAACTGAACGGTGATTCCTGCCATCTTCTGAATTCTTTGGAGAATATCGAGACCGCGCCGGCCCCGGTTGCGCTTCAGAGCGTCGGCGGAATCCGCCACTTGCTGGAGTTCACGCAGCACGAAGTGGGGGATGAGCAGGACGCCATCCATAAAGCCCGTTTCGCAGATGTCGGCCACTCGACCATCGATGATGACGCTCGTATCGAAGATCTTGTAGACCTTCTTCACAGGGCGTTCGCCGCCGAAGATGCCCCCCAGGGCAGCGAGGTTGAGTAAGTCGCCTTTATTCGCACCAACCACGAGACCGACGTAAGTCATCAAGAACAGGATGAAGACCGTAATGAAAGACAAGGAGTTCTTGTCATACTCCGTGGTTCCCAGAACGTGATTGATAACGGCCGCGCCAGAAATTCCCAGCAGAGACCCAATGGCGGCACCAATTAAGCGTTTAAGGGTGGCCGTCTTGAGCCGGTACTCAAAGTAAATGATGCCAAGCGCGGCCGCCAGACCGAGCACGATTGTCGTCGGTCCGGCGAGCCCGAACGGTTGAATTTCATACGCTGCCAGAGTGAGTGCGATTGCGAAGATGGACCGGACAAACACGAGATCCAGCAGGTAGTTTTGTTCCTTTTGGACGTCGATATTCAGCGTCCCCTTAGGTGTCGAGGGAGGAGCTTCAGCTCCCTTAGGCTTCATGCCTCGCGATTATAGCCCAAGAGAACACCGGGACCCGCCGAATGTTGGACCATCGTCCTAGTCTGACGTTCGCCCTCAACGGGGCTGTAAGCTTCCCCGGTTCAAAGTGAATCCGAGGATGTGCTACCCTTCACGCCCGATGACTCGCCCCCGCTTTGTCGTCTTTGTACTCCTCGTTGTCTTCGGCTTGTGTATCTATTTGCCTCTGCTCTCGACAAACTATGATCTCAACGGCATGGCGGAGGCCGCAGCATTGAGCTCCGGCCGTCCGGTTGACCTGCTGCTTCCAAATCACATGCTGTATCGGCCCCTCGGTTATGCCGTCCAGCAAGCGTTTGCCGCAGCCGGAGTCCGGACATCATCGGTTTTGACCCTGCAGGTGCTTAGCGCCATTTTCGGAGCTCTGGGTCTGGGATTTGCCTTCCTCATGCTCGATCGCGTTATCGGAGATCGGGCAATAGCCGTTTGGACCACCCTGATACTGAGCATTTCCTGGTCTTACTGGACCATGAGCACGGACATCTATTACCTCAGCCTGTCGGCAATGTTTGTCGCTGCGGCAATGGCGGTATTTGTCCAGGCCAGGTCGGATGCAGCGTTCACAGCGTGTGGACTCCTCGCGGGACTTGCCATTCTTTCGTTCCAGGCAAACGTCTTTCTTCTGCCGGGCCTCGCTGCGGGTATAGTGCTCGCTATACCCCCGCCAGACACGCGAACCGCGATCCGTCGAATGGTATTGCTCGGGGGAGCCGCGGCTGCCGTTGTTGGCACAGCTTTCGTGAGTGTCGGAATTCTCGTCTACGGCCGCGAGACTCTGGGCGACCTGTTCCAGTGGGGCTCGACCTACACGGGTAAGGCGCTGCCTATGTGGGGAAGTTGGTCGTCCGGCCGTTTTTTGACCGTGCTTGGCACAAGCTTCAAAAGCATTCTCGGGATGGAACTCTGGATGTACGAGTTCTTTCATCGTTACCTGGAGAAAGGCCAGGTGCCGGAATGGATTCCCGTGCTTGGGTTTCTGGTTACTCTGGCCGCACTCATCGCTGCCTATCGATGGAAACCGGTGACACAACCGGGGGACAACAATCGAAAGGTTGCCTGGTTGGTGCTCCTCTATCTCCTATACGTACCGTTCTTTCTTTGGTGGGATGCGACCGAGCCACGCTGGTTCAACATCAGCAACATCTTCCTGGCAGGAGTGGTGGGGATTATAGCCAGCCGCTGGTCCTCATGGCCTCACTTCAGATTTGTGCTGCCAGCCGTCTTTCTGATTCTTGGGTGTTTGAATTTTGCAATTTCCGCCTGGCCCAGGCGGTTCGCTCCCTCGACACCGTTACGGATGGCGGCCTGTGTGGCAGACCAGATGCAGGAAAACGACCTGTTTCTCGCAACGGAGTGGAACTGGGCGGGGTATCTGGAGCATCTGCATGAACGGGATGTCCTGAGCTTTCTCGGTGAAGTGGCAAGGACAGGCGATAAGACCGCAGCGTCAAAAAGCATCGCCGAAGCGGCGCGCGAACGGCAACGCCGGGGCGGAAACGTCTATATGATCGATGTCCGTACGTTTCCTCCGGAATACACGACCTGGTTTAACGGACAAACCGGGCTAACGGTCGACGAGCTCCTGACCTTTAAAGGAAGCAGGGCCTTCGAATGTGTCTACTCTCCATTCATCCGACTCGACGCGTTGTGAAGCAAGAGCCTTACACCTTCCGGGCGTAGCAAATCACCGAAAGCCCGAACGGAAGTCGCTTACCGGCACCCAGGATTCGCGCCTCCGCGCCGAGAATATTCCGGAATATCGGGTCGAGCCAACCCAGGGCAGCGGGCAGCGGCTTCACATCCGTGCCGCGTCCAATCCCCACACTCTTGAGAGACCGGCGCAAAAGGATCATCGGAAAGAGGAGAGAGTTGGCATATGTTGCGAGCCGAACCTCGAAGCCGGCGTTCTGCAACTTCCCGCGCAGCTCCGGGGACGTGTAGCGGTGAATCGTGTGCAGATCCTCGTCGTGGGACGATCGCAACCACTCGAACGCCGCGACGCGGACGAATAACCCGCCTCCGGGTTTAAGTACGCGATACATCTCGCGAATCGCTGCGTCCGCCTGCTCGACATTTACCTGACCCAGTACATCAAATGAGAAGACGAAGTCGAACGCTGCCGACCTGTAGGGAATCTCGGTCACGGATGCCTGACAGACTTTTCGAAGTCCGCGTTCTCGTACCCCCGCTATCGCGTCGGACGCAACGTCAAGGGCGAAGACTGCATGTCCCGCCCGCTCATAATGTGAAACGTTGTATCCGGTTCCGCAGCCAGCGTCGAGAATAGTCTGACTGCGTCCCCGTAGGGAGTCGGCAACAATCGCGTCCGTGATGGTCCGCATGGCCACGAACCACCAGAAGCGTTCCTCCAGCTTGTAGAGAAACTCGAAGTCC
>DASTBJ010000698.1:0-6417 GCA_035712125.1 Terriglobia bacterium | reverse complement strand
TGAAGCTCGCTCCGGATTGAATTCAGCACCAGCTCAAGACTCTCGAAGACAGCGGTCCTTCGTGAGCAGCTCCATCAAGTTCGACAACGAGGCGACATTCCGGCCAATAAAGGTCGGCAATGTACGGACCTATTCTCGACAGCGATGAATCGGCGACGTTTCATACCGCGAGTGACAGCTTGACCACACCACCCCGGCCTTCGGCCACCCCTCCCGCTGAGGCCCGCTGAGGAGGGGAAGCCACCCTGCAAAAGCAAATACAGCCCGCTCCGGCCTTCATGCCGAAACGGGCTGTGTCTTTGAACCGGGAATTGAGGCTTCTCGACTAGTGTCGCAACTGATTGGTAATACTTTCCTCTTCGTAGATCTCGCAATGGTTACGCTCTGCAATGAGGGTGTTCCCATTGCCAAGACGCTGGATACGCGCCGGCGCGACCCAGGGTTCGACACACGACTCGGGGTCGCGGATGGTCATTTCGTGCAGGATCTCATTCCCTGTACGCGTGAACCTCTCGACGATCCGCATGTCGCCGGAGTGGAACAGGCCGCCACGTCCCAGCCATGTCGAATCGACGAAAGCGATGGAGTCGACCACCAGCGTGTCGCCCTCCCACTTTCCCACGCCGTACCCAAGATAGGTTGCCTGTCTCGCCTGGTTCGCATTGTGCTCACGGCCGTCTGTTGGGATCATGCGGTATTCCCTGTTTCCACCGCCGTAATCGCTAAACGTATAAAACAGGGTAATGTCGTCAACCGTGTGGAAGATGCGTCGGGGCTCGCCCTGCCGCGGAATCCCCATCGGCTGGCACGTCATGATCGGATCATATTTGTTCGTCCACATGTCGAGCTCTTGTACTTTGTCCCAGAACTCGGGTTTGTATATGGGGCCGTTTATGCCCATCCAATACCGCGAGGGGGAGATCCACGCATAATCGACCACGAAGTTGTCGTTAGGGACGGCGCAACGGGTCTGCGTTGGACCGCATCGGCGGTTCCCACCACCCGGTGGGTTGTTGGTGCCTGCAACCACATTCCAGCTACCCGTCATGTCCGGCTTTCCGTTGGGCAGCCTCGGCGTTACGACCTGCGCCGCCGCGGGAGCTGGCGCCGGTGGGCCAGCCAGAGGAGCTCTTGTACCAAACGCGACCACCCAGGCGGGAGGTTGCAGCGTTGGCTTGATCGCCGCCTTGACGCTCTCGGGCACGGGCATCACGACATACATCTGCCCTGTTTCCGTCAACGTGGTCGTGATATCGCGAACGACCGTACCATTTCGGCGTTCCGTCATCCTGCCAGCGACAAACGCCTCGGCCGGGTGAAGCGGATTGTTCCAGTCCCGATAGTCGCTGTAGATGAACTCGGTGGTGTTCGTTCCATGCCGGACGACAACGCGTTCCGCCATGAACTTCGCGTCGAGGGTTGCCGTCGCCGTTGCTGTGGGGATGCCCGGAATGGGGAATGACACAACGGGCTTCCCGCCTTCCCACACGACCGACGTTTTACCTGCCGTTGCGACATCGGCGGGCACCTGGGTGCCTGGCCTGACCGAAAACAGCGGGGGATCCTGGATCCCCGCCAGTGCGGACTTGAGCGCGCCCTGCGGACTTGCCCAGAGGCGAATCATCCGCTCCTCGGTGGCTGCCGCCATCGGAGTCGCTTTACCTTTTCCCTTGATGAGCTCCGCGCCGGGAATATCTTCGTTCCAGGAGTACGCTCCACTGAGAACTTCGATGTTGGAATACGTCTGCCCATTCGGCCGCGTACATGTGATCTGAGTCCGCTGACCCGATATCTGGTAGTTGGTGCTGATGCGATACTTCGTCAGCGTGCAGGGCTGCCCATCCACTTGCATGGTGCCCTTCCCCTGGTACTCGAGCGATGCGATCAGATCGATTTCCTGATCGCCGCGCAGCATGCCTAAATGCCAGCCCCAGTTGTGTAGCACCGAGCGGAGGTCGCGGGCGCCTGCCGCGGGAGTGTACGGTGGTTGACCGCCACCGCGTCCGCCCTGTCCGCCGCCACCGCCACCACCTGCACCGCGGCCGCCTTGTGCAGGCGCAGCTTGTTGACCGCCCCCTCCTCCGGCCTGTTGCGCACTGGCGCCTAGCGGAGCGATGAACGTGAGAGCTATTCCCAACACGATCGTTGTACTAACCATTCCTCGTCGAAATCCCATAGTCGTCTCCGTTTCGTTGGCTAATCGCCGGTGTCAGTTGGGGACAAACTCGACTTCTTTTTTGTCTGGCAATGTGATCGATCTGAGAAAACCGATGTTGTTGCCGTTGAGCGCCGGATTATAGGTGACTGTGACGACATCTCCCCCCTTGAGCCGACCCGGACCGGTGGCGGTGATCCCGGCTTGTGTCAGGACGTTGGAAGAGCCTGTCGTCAGCTGCCACACCTTGGCCACGCCATCGGGGCCTTTGAGTTCGATATGCAGCGCTCCGTGGGGATTCGTAAACGCAAGTTTCTGAACCACGCCGCTAGCCTTCTCTGTTTTCTTCAGGTCATACACCCCGGCAAGGGAATGATGAGCCTGCAGGGAACCGGCTATTAACAGCGCCCCGCATAAGACAACAGCTGCCCCAAATCGCTTAGTCATTTCGTGCCTCCCGAAAAATTCGTGATCGGCAACGGGATGCCATCACGTAGTCGCATGAAAAAGAGCCAACCTCAGGAACAATTTCTTGGGGCGGAGTCTAGCACCATAGGCGCTCAAGGCTCAACTTATCGTCTGGCGTATCGTCGTTAGCACATCAGTCGTTAGCACATCAAATGTCCGCACCAAAAACGACTACACCAGGAGTCGGGACGCGTGGATTTGAGAAACCGGATCTAGCGTCGGTCGTATGATCAGCAGACCGCTTATAGACCTTTCGATTTCGTCACCCAGTTCTCGTTGGTGCATAGCTCGCAGTCTTTGCCCGCGAACATCTTCCCGGCTTCTTTGTTTCCCTTCAACTGCCACCGCGCCCAACCCGAAGCGACGTTAGCCCACTCGCCGCCGCCGGGATGATCGACGGTCGCCGTGTGGCCGGCGTTCTTCCGCGCGCCGTAGAACGCGGGTTGATTCTGGATCGCGTTGAAAGTAGCCTCTGACGACGCCATCAGGAAGTCGCGCTCGTGGCCGTTGATCAGCAGGACCGGGCCGCGGAGCTTCGCGACCGTAGCAGCCACGTCGCCCTGCGCGCCGGAGTTGAAGACGCCGATAGTGTCGACGCGTGAATCAGCGCCGAGTTCGAGCGACATGAAGCCGCCGCACGACTGGCCCATGACGGAGATACGGTCGAGCGCAATCTTGCCATTGAGCGGTGATCCGGCGCGCGTGTTCTCGGCCTCAGCCCACGCGATCGCAGCGCGCAGCTGGTCGGCGGTAGCGCGAGTCACCCCTGGCTGGGCGGCCGTTGCCATGACCACAAACCCGTGTGATGCAATCGTCGTCAGGAAGCCCGCATAGCGATTGCTGTTGATCGCGCAGCCGCCATTGCCCCAGACGATCAGCGGCAGCGTATCCTTGCTCGGGAATGGCGTGAGGTCCGACGGTCGATAGACGACGTGACCTGGAGAGTCGAAGGCAGGACCCGATTCAATTTTGTACGGGCCCGGCACCGCTAGCGGTGCGCCCTCCAACGGTAATGCGGTGGCGACCGCCGCGAGGTCGATGCCGCCACGGCCGCCTCGCTGCGCGACGAGCATGCCGCCGAATGCCAGTGAGAATGTCAGTCCGAGAACGAGTGAAGTCCTGATCATTGTTATTCTCCTTGGGTCCGCCTGAAGACGATGCTCGACGTGTGCCCCGCCGACATTCAGTGCCTTCGCCCGC
This sequence comes from Terriglobia bacterium, assembly GCA_035712125.1. GTDB lineage: Bacteria > Acidobacteriota > Terriglobia > 20CM-2-55-15 > 20CM-2-55-15 > DASTBJ01. The sequence goes on along the minus strand of DASTBJ010000698.1, from coordinate 2,594 downwards.
TGGGAAGATAGTTCGGGATGACGCGCCCTGCAATATAAAAGCGGCAGCGCGCACCACTGCAAGATCCGTGAAGCCTGCCCTAAAAACGTTCTGCATTCCGTCTTGGTTTCCGGCAAAGGACCGCATCTTTCCGGGTTACACAGCCGCGATGTCAAACGCTGACGGACCGTTGATCAGACCCAGCGATGGGCTGGCTCGAGGCTCCTGATCGCTGAGCGAAAAGTTCCGCTCAGGAGTCTTTTCCTAGGGCTTCCATTTGCGTATTATGACGTCCATGCAAAAGCTCTTCCTGCATGCTGCGCCATCCCTACTATTGGTTGCACTCGTGGTTCTAGCCCAGGTCCCCGATGGTGTGGCTCAGGGTCCCGCCGCTCCGGATGCCGTAGCTACAAACCTGGTGAACACTGCCTGCGCCTCGTGCCACACGCTCGATCGGGTCAAAAACAAGGTGGCGGACCAGGAAGCGTGGACGGCCACAGTCACTCGCATGAAGGACAGGGGTGCGGCTCTGACTGACCAGCAGGTTCCGCTAGTTGTCGACTATCTGACCAGGGCTGCTAGCACACTCACTGTAGCGCCGGCTGCCGGTGGGGGCAGGGGCGGTGGAGGCAGGGGCGGCGGGGCTGGGGGCCGGGTGGCGCCCTTCTCGGCGGGAGGAGCTGCAGTCGTTAGTGCCGCCAATCTCAAAGTGCTCACGGCGCAGAACGTCGAAATTACGATGCAGAACATGACTTTCGCGCTCGGACTCCGCTGCATAGACTGCCACGAGATGAACGACTTGGCGCTCGATACCAAGCCCCGAAAGTTGAAGGCTCGCATGATGCTCGAGATGGTGCGTGACATCAATTCGAAGTTCGGTGACGGGCAGACACACGTCACCTGCTGGACGTGTCATCGCGCTTCAACTCAACCTCAGATCGCCAAGCCATCCACCAAGTAGGATGCCCTTCGACGGATTGCCGCCCATTTGAAAAGTTGATTTGTACGCGTGGGGCGCTGCCTTCGTCCAAGTATTCCTTCGCCGAACACCTTTTCGTCGGACAACTTCGACTTCAACTTCAATAAGAAGATGAACCGCAGGGTCGTCGTCGATCTGGCCACGGCTCAAGCCAAACGTGAGGGACGCTTTGTTGATCGTCATGCGGCGCTATGAACGCGTCGCGAAACTGCTCGTAGCATGCCACACGGCAGGTAAAATCTCTTGCGGATGAGGGGTTCGAAAAATCGAGTCTGAGAGGTGAAAGGACTTCCCAGGGTGTTTTAGACCCTGGGAAATCCGAGGAGAGACAGCCGTCAGAGATTAATTAGATCTCGCAACCGGATACTTATAGTACTTCTGGGCCCACTCTGTGGTCCAAACGATCGGCTCGACATAAGTGTTCTTGTCTACGCCGAGAACCATGCCCTCTTTGACCTGGGCCATCGCGGACAGGAAAATGCGGCGATCAGCTTCCATCTTGGCCCGCATTTCTGAGGATGGCTTATAGAGTTCGCGAACCCGCTTCACCGTAGCAGGATCATTTATCCAGGCTCCGGCACCGTGGTCACCTTTCGGGATGCGCTGACCGCCTTCATCAAGCCAGTCCCTGATGTCGTTGGTGGCGCGGTTCATCCCATCAATGTGGCAGCCAGCGCAACTCGCCACACCCAGGCGCTGATCAGTGACAGCACCGCTTCTACCGGGGCCGGTCAGGTTGTCATTTGTCTTGTCGGATACGTACTTTTGAACTCTCGGATCGCGAACGATCTGAGTGAACGCATCGACACGACGCTGAGCCCAAGCGCCGAATATTGCATATCCCTGAAGTCCGTTGGGCAGACTCCAGATCACTTCCTCCGCTGACGCCTGGCCGCCAGGTTGTCCGGTATACTTACCATCCGCGTAACTGCCAAGCGGTAACATAGCCACGTAGGTAAGGTCTTCGGGCGTCGTCCCGCCTTGCTCCTTAATAAATTTCGGGATCGGTTGCTGCCACATCGGCATGCTGACCTTTCCTGCGGCATACTGTTTGTCGATATCGCCATCCCCCGCCGTGAAGATGTCGAAAGTTTTCCAGTAGTAGCCGTGCGGGGTTGAAGCACGGTAGTAAAAACGACCATCGATCGTAATGGCCTCATGCGTAACCATGTAGTCGTACGAGTCCATGCCCTTCGATTTATCGACGGCCAGCTCTTGTTCGAACATCCAAAAGTACCCAGGAACCGCCATGATGGCGTTGTAAACATCCGGACGAGTGAGCGTATAGGTCAGCTGGGCCGCTTCCACATATTTGAGGTCGGCTGGGTCAACGTACTCCCGCTTATTGCCGGCGATCTTCCGGGGTCCGACGAACCCGTCGATGTTTGGCGGAGAAGATTCTGCGGGACCCGCAGCTTCCACGTTCCCCCTGAGGACCCGCTCCCAAACCAGCCGGGCAAACTTGTCGTCACGAGTAACTTCTGGCTTCAACTTGTTCTGTTGATGAAGGAAGTTCTCGAATACCGGGGCTGGCTTCCTACCATTCCGATCCACTTTTGCCGCTGCAAAGCCTATGTCATCGTCGGATAGGGTATTGAAGAGCTCGAAGTCCGGGTCTGAGGTATCAATGAGAGTG
>DASTBJ010000697.1:0-4050 GCA_035712125.1 Terriglobia bacterium | reverse complement strand
GATTGTCCGGATTCAGTTCGATCAGCTTCAGGCTGATGGAACGCTGGAGATATTGAAGCGGCCACTGTACGTTTTTGCCGGAGTCCAGTTTGAGCAGTTTCAGCCGGTGGTGAAGCCGTCTGACGGGGATGTCATCGTGGTTGGGGATTGCGCGAAGTCCATGCTCGATCATTTCCCCAACGCCCGTTTCTGGGGCGATTGCGAGGAATATCCCGGGTACACGCCGATCTGGGCTAATCGGCCCGACGTCGGAATTGCCAGCTACGTTCGAGAACTCGCCGCACGGCAGCAATGAGTCGAGAATCGCCAGTTTTAAGTAAGACCGAAGTGGTGAGGTGGCGGTTGCTCGCCCACAAGAACATCGACCTGCGTCACGGCCTCCTGAAACTGCTGGCCATTAAGGATTCCGACATTCGTATTCTGACGTTGGAGCAATGCCGGGATGCCGTGGACAAGGGCTTACACGCAGGCGGCGCTTTTTCGGCAACCATTCCCCTCGTCGCACTTTTCTATGGTGGCTTTATCCGCATCGACGTCGCGAATCCCACTCGCCCTGGTCAGGACCTGTTTACTTTGAGCAAGGGGCACGCCGTCGCAGCGCTCGCTTCAATCTATGCGGAACTGGGCTATTTCGATAAGCAACTTCTGAGAAACTCGCGATCGTACAACAGCATCTTGAATGGCCATCCCGGCCCTCTGCTCCCGGGAATACATCTGGCTACAGGCCCGATGGGGCAGGGCCTCGGCGTCGCGCAGGGCTTCGCGATAGCTGGCCGCACCACGCACCCGCAATTCGACTCCTATTGCGTTGTCGGCGATGGAGAGCTTCAGGAAGGGCCGATTTGGGAAACAGTTTTGTATTCCGGCCAAAACCACCTCGATAACCTTTGTGTACTCGTCGACCGCAATAATGGACAACTGGACCTTCACGACCGCATGGTGTTTCCCATGCCGGATCTTCAGCCGGTTTTTGAGTCCTTTGGCTGGCAGGTGCACAGCGTTGATGCGACTCAATACGAAGGAGTGTGCACGGCTCTCGAACATTTCCGTTTCGACCCACGCAACGGCAAACCGACGGCGATCCTCTGCAACGCCACAAAAGGTTACGGCGCGTTTTCGGATTTCTTCAATAAACATAAGATTGCGGCTCCTGCTGCCGTGGTTGCGCAGGAAATCGGAATGCAATCGGATCAACGGGGGGCGCGCGTCGCCGAGTTCCTGAAGTTTTTCGAAGAACTGGAGGAAGTCGTCAACGGCCGGGAGGTTCAGGAAATGCTTCTCGATGCCGCCCGTCAAATGCATCTCGAAATCGCGCGTACATCGCCGGAGGCTGTCCGAACAATTGCAGGGCCTGTGATGACGACGCGTGCCCCTTCTCGAGACAAACGAATCCGGTACGATGTAACCCTGCTGCCGAAGCTGGACTCAAGCAGGGAATACAGCGCCGCGGATGTTGTGACCGGCGCCATGAAAGTCTTTGCGCGCGACCCACGCGTTGTCTCGATCGATTCGGACCTGGCCACAACCAGCGGACTTCAAGCCGGAGTCGCCGCCGTCGACCAGAAGCGCGCCCTGAATGCCGGAGTCGCTGAAGCCAACATGATGTTGATGGGCGAATCATTCGCCGCGTTGGGTTATAACGTATGGGTGAGCACTTTCTGTCCGTTTTTCGACTGGAAAGTGCTGCGTCGAATTGCCGTCGGTTACCAGGAGCGACTCGAATCCATGCAGAATCCGGACGGCTGGCTAAGCGAGGGCCACGGCCTCGATTTGACTTTTCTCGCGACTGCCGCCAATTTCGAGACGAGAACTAATGGCGCCACGCACATGGGGAACGACGACAATACGACGTTCGACGCCGTTGCCCATTTGCAGATCATCGATGTGTCCTGCCCCCAACAGATGCTTGGAATCATGAACTGGATCATGGACGGCAATCGAGGCTTGGTCTACGTTCGTGTGATGCGCACTCCCTCCGCTGTCCTCTACGGCAGCGATTTCACATTTCAATTCGGCAAAGGCTATGTCCTGCGGCAGAGCACCGACGACACCGTGTGTCTTATCAGCAGCGGTCGCGCGGTGCATGAGTCTCTGGCTGCCGCCGGATTGTGCGAGCGCTCCGGTGTGAGCGTGCGGGTCGTCGATATGCCGTCGATAGATCGTGAACTGCTGTGCGACCTCCTCAACTCGGGGAGGTTGCTCGTTTTCGCCGAACAGAACAATGGATACATCTGGCAGAGTTTTTTGAAGATCGTGTATGCCAACCGCAGCACGATTCGGCTGGAAAACCTGAGGAACGTCGTCACGATTAATGCGTTGGGTGGAGGCGGCCGACCTCAGTTTATTCACTCCGGCACTTATGAAGAACTGATCGACGCGTTTGGTCTTTCGCCCGCGGCTATCGCTCGTGCGGTATGTGACCGGCCTGGAGTTCGGATATGAAAGTACCCGTCGTCAACGAGAAGGACATGGAAGTGCTGGACCTGCCCGGGCGTCGCCTTCGGTGGCTGATAACGAAGGACAATGTCGATGCGGTTCATTGTTCGATGTGCATGATCCAGATTGAGCCAGGTCAAACCGTCAAGCCTGCTCACTCTCATCCCAACGGGGAAGAGGTGATTTACATCATTAGCGGATCAGGCAAGGTGATGGTTGACGGTAAGGTGGAGGCTGTCAAAGCGGGATGTGCCGTTTTGTTCCCGCAAGGCAAAGTCCATATGCTTTCGAACACGGGACTCGAAGAGATGAAAGTCGTGTGCTTCTTCGCTCCACCTTCGGAGTTGAAGACGTACAAATTTCACGACGGCGTCGAATTTCCGGTCGTGTGATCGGCCTCCAAACTGCTTGCCGTTGTGCAGCCTAGTTTGGTTTTCAGCAGATCTTTGTATCAGAAATCGGGTCAATTCCAGATTGGCCGGATTCCCCTCGCACAAACAAAAAGCCCCCGGCTTGCGCCGGGGGCTTTTGCTCATACGACAGGATTCAGCTTACCGGCTCACCTGGAGGCTGGTTCCCCCACCAGGGGCGCCGCCACCGGGGTCACCGGCGGAGACCAGCTTGACCCAGAGCGAATTGTCGCCCTTGAAGTACGAGGTGTCGCTGGCCTGGCGCAGCGCATCCAGGCTGGCCTGAGGCGTACCCGAGGCTGCGGTGGTGAATCCCGGCAGCTCGAAGATCACCCAGGAGCCCTTATCCAGTTCCGTCACCGAGAGGTTCAAGTTCGGCCTTTCGGTGGTCACCTTGATCTCGGTACCGGCTCGTACGTTGCCCGAGGTTACGGTGTACTCCTTGCCATTGCGGCTGAGAACGACTGGCGGCTGAGCAGGAGCTGCAGCAGCTCCGCCTCGGCCAGCACCTCCGCCTCGACCACCTTGTGCGCCAGGACCGGCAGCTGCGCCGCGACCACCTTGTGCGCCAGGGCCAGCAGCTGCGCCTTGACCACCAGGTGCGGCAGGTACGGCAGCCGCGCCTTGAGCGCCAGGTCCGCCAGGTCCAGCAGCTGCGCCTCGAGCGCCACGTCCGCCAGGAGCGGCACCGGCACCCGCGCCTCGACCGCCGCCGCCTGCACCACCAACATTCATGCGCCCGATATCGCCCTTGCACACGGCAGCGTTCCAGTCGGGCTTGATCTCACAGGCTTCTGTGTCGACTGCGATGCTGTCGTTGACGCCGTCGTGGATGAGAACGTAGGAATTGGGACCAAAGCCGAGCGAGCCGTCCTTGTCCTTGTACGCCGCGGTCTTATAGGACGTACTGCCTCCATTATCGCTGGCCCACTTGGCGTTGTTCGTCATCGGCGGGAAATACACCGGCTTGGCGTTGACGAATTTCACGCGCTCGAAGGCGTTATTGGTGCTGACCCCGAAGCTGCTAAACAACAGGTTAGAGATCGCTCCCGTCTTGCGAGTGGCGTTGTCCTCGTAATTCCGGAAGGTCGTATTCACCACGTCATGACGGTAATCGTAGTACTCGTAGCCGCGGATTGGGAAATCCGGCAAGTCGCGCTTCGGCACGCTGCGACCGTACGCCTTTTCCGCGTCAGTCGTGGGG
>DASTBJ010000696.1:0-2733 GCA_035712125.1 Terriglobia bacterium | reverse complement strand
GGCGAGCCGTCCTTGACAGAGCCAGCAGGGATTGGTCAGCTGCTCCGTAGGCGCGTACACCGTCGTCATCTAAGGCTGCGAGGTCCCATTCCTTCGGTCCGACGCACGCCGCTTCGAAATCGAGCCAGCGTACTCCGGCAGGACTGGAAATCGCCTGCCCCATATGGCACTCGCCGTGTAGGGGCTGATAATTAAGCGACACAGTTCCGATATCAGCTCTGACCGCCTCGTATATCCGGGAAAGAAATTGTCGCTCCTCCTCGGGCAGGAGCGGAACGTTTTCGGGATTGCGCAGAAGACCGGCCGCCTCGTCCATCTGTAGAGTGAAGACCGGTAATGGAACGAGTTTCGTACGCATTTCATTCAACGTATCGTGCACGACTCGTAATGACTTACCGGCTTCGGACGCGGAAATCTTGGCGGCAGGATCATGCGCGCAAAAGTCCCAGAAGGTTAGTTCCACGCCATCCATGTAGTGCGGACCCGGCGGCAGAATATTCGTCGGTCGAACGACTGGTGCACCAGCCTCACCAAGAAGCCGCGCCACTTCGACCTCTCGTTCGAGTGAACTGGAATTGTGACGGAAGCGCTTCTCTACCGAAACTTTGGCAACGATAGGCTGGGGCGCAAGGTGAACGATCGTATTGTTCGAATCTTTCAGAATGACCGGGCGTCCGCGTTGCACTCCGTGTTCTTGGGCAATTACCTGGGCAGCATTTATCGCGAGGGCTTGGCGCTTTTTGGCTGACAATTCGGGCATCGGCTTTTCGATAAGATCGCAGTGTACGATAGCAAACAGTCAAGGGATCACGATCCGCGAGCGATTTCGATTATTCGTTGCGCAGGGCAACTATCGGATCGACGCGCGAGGCGCGAAGGGCAGGTACAAACGCGGCGGCAAATGTTGAAAGCAAAAGCGCACCGACCGCCGTCAGGATGTTCAAGGGATCATCGGGTGTCAGACCATACAAGAGTTTTCCCAGGAAACCCGTTACCAGCACCGCGAGAGGCAGGCCGACAACGATGCCCGCGCCTACCAGCAGAAATACTTCGTGCATGACGAGCGATACGGCGCGGCGCCGGTCGAATCCCAACGCGATTCGGATCCCGATTTCCTTCGTGCGCCTTGAGACACTGTTGCTGAGGACGCCGTAGAGCCCAATCATGGCGAGGACCAGAGCGAGTGCGCCGAAAAGAGCAGCAAGCCGCGCCACCAGGCGTTCCTGGACGATGGTAGCCCCGATGTGTTCTTCAAGCGTGCGCTCGCGCACTGAGACCGTTCGTCCTATGACCGATTGGGCTTCAGCGCGCACCGCGGCGGCTATCGTTGCAGGATTTAGTTCCGTTCGAATCAGCAACTGTACGGGCACATTGAACTGCTGATAGATGGGGCGATAAACCCCGGGTTCCACGGTTTCGCGAATCTCCGAATACTTTGAATCCCGTACGAGGCCAACGACCTCCATCGGTGTGTCCCGCAGGTGGATGACTTTTCCAACAGGCGACGCATTACCGAAGTAACGTTCGGCAAATGTCTGATTGAGGATCACGACTGGAGTTGAGGAGGCGGAGTCCCAGTCGCTGAATTCGCGCCCGGCAATGATGGGTACACCCAGCGTGGCGAAATATCGCGGCCCAACGTTATTCACCCAGACGCCCCTGGCGAGGATCGGATCGGCGCCGGAGCGATTAACGCGAAAGTCCAGATTCGTTCCCGAACCACCCGAAATCGGCGCAAACCGGGTCATGCTCACGGCCTTCACGCCAGGAAACGACTCGACCCTTTCGATCAGTTGTGACGTCAGAGCCATCATTTTCTCCGGCGAGTGAGTGGTGCCGAACGGGTCGACGAACGCCAGTAGCAGATTGCTGCGGTCGAAACCGAGATCGATCGAATTAAGATTGTGAAGCGTTCGAAGGAATAAACCGCCGCCCAGAATCAGCACCATCAGCAACGCAACTTGTGCAACGATCAAACCGCTACTCCACTGGTAATTCCGGGGGTGCGCCGAGCCAGGTGTACCACCTTTCAATCGCGTTACGAAATCAAAGTCGGTGCCGCGAAGCGCAGGTAACGATCCGAAGAGGATGGCAGCGACGATCGCGACGACCGCTGTGAAGCCGAGCGTCGCCGGATTCGGAGCGATGCTCAGAACGAGTGAGTTCGCAAGGAAACCTGACAGGTACGAGGTCAGAAGGTAGGCTACAAACACCGCGAGCACGCCGCCGGCAGTAACCAGAAGCAGACTTTCTGTGAACAATTGGCGAACCAGCCTGGACCGGCCGGCACCAAGCGACAGTCGCACGGCCAACTCCTTTTCACGAGTGCGCCCCCGTGCAAGGAGAAGGTGAGCAACGTTGGTGCATGCAATGAGGAGAAGCACACCGACGATCGCCATCAAGATCCGAAGCGGCTTGTCATACTGTTGTCGCGTCCGGTTAAGGCCTTTTCCTGCAGGTGCGATGATCAGAGACCAACTCTTCATCCGTTCGACCGCGGCAAGATCGACGCTCGGACTACTCAACATTTCAGGAATGTCATTTTCGACAATGCTGTTCCTGTAAAGAGCGCTCAGTTCCGCTGTCGCCTGTTCGATGGTAGATTGCGGCTTCAGGCGTCCGATGATCTGCACCCATTTGGCTCCGGTCGATGCCGTGCGGCTTGGCCGGCGAATCAAACGCTCGCTTTCGAGCGGAACCCAGACGTCGGTTTGTTTACCCACTTCAGCGCCG
>DASTBJ010000695.1:0-4346 GCA_035712125.1 Terriglobia bacterium | reverse complement strand
TGGTTCATGTCGATCCACGTTGGCCCGGGAGCCTGGCCGGGAGCGTCGTGGGGATCGCGGCCGCGATCCTGATGCAGGCGCCTTTTCTCTATCTCATCATCAAGCGCATCGGACCATTGCGACGCACGATCACGCGCGTCGTCCCGATGGGGCGTTTGCTTGCCTGGCACATCTACGGCGGAATCCTCGGCCCGATCCTCGCCCTGATCCATAGTGGCCACAAGTTCGACAGCTCACTTGGCGTTGCGCTGGTGACCGTGATGCTGATCGAGGTGGGCAGCGGCTTCGTGGGACGGTACCTGCTGGGGCAGGTCAACAAGGACCGCGGAGAGAAGATGGCGGTTCTCGCCCAGCTCCGGGGTGCGTATCAGAAGACACAGGATGAGCTGAGCCGGTGTCCGGGCCTTCTCGGTGCGACGCGCCTTGCCAGATGGACCATGCTCCTTCCATCCGGCCAGCGCCTGAGGAACGCGGCATTTGCAGGCCTGCCTGCCGCCGACACGAAGCGCTTGTTCGATCTGGCTGTGGCGATCGCCGATGTCGAGGGATCGATCGCGGCAGATGAGTTCTTTCGGACGATGTTTGCCCGCTGGTTGCGCGTGCACATTGCCGTGGCAACCTTACTTGAATGCCTGCTGGTGCTTCACATCTGGACCGGCACGTACTTCGGGTTGAGGTGGCTGTGACGGGCGTCCTTCGCATCGCCGGCTTCCTGGCTTTGGCCGTGCTGACGTCGGTTGCCGTCTTGTTTGCAGGCTCGCCTGCAGGCTGGGATATCCGGCACGATGACATCGTGCGCTTTTGGGAAAGGGCGACGAATCCCGGCCCCTTGTCGAAAGCGCATGCGACGCTGGATGATGTCTGCAGCGCTTGTCATACGCCGATCATGGGCGTCGACGCCGGCAAGTGCGTATCCTGTCACGCAGACAATCGCGCTCTACTCCAGCGCCAGCCCACGATGTTTCATCAGAGCATCGAAAGTTGTGCGGATTGCCATCTCGAGCACCTTGGGCGGGCATACATCTCGCGCCGAATGGATCATGTCGCGCTGGCCAGGCTTGGAATGCGGTGGCGATCCCAATCGTCGCAAAGCCGGCGCGACTGGTTCGCGGCGACGCTTCACGGAAGGGAAGGTGCCGGTCGCCCCGACAGTTCCCCGTTGCTGGCTGGCGAGGAGGCGCTTGTCTGCGGAACGTGCCACCAGCGACAAGATCGCCATCAGGGCCAGTTCGGCTCGGAGTGCGCGACCTGTCATGCCACGACTTCGTGGCAGATCGCCCGGTTTGCACACCCCTCGCCTGGCTCGACGGAATGCGCGCAATGCCACATGGAGCCGCCGAGCCATCGGATGATGCACTTCGAGATGGTATCAAAGGGCGTCGCCCGTCAGGAGCACGCCACTGTCCGTGAATGCTTCCTGTGCCATCAAACGACGTCGTGGAACGACATCAAGGGTGCCGGGTGGTACAAACACCACTGAACCTGTTGTGTCCGGCACCCTCTCGCCGCAAGCGCGCTTCGGCCGTCTAGGTCTTGTTGACCGGAGGATGCATGTCGCCATGCGGTCCGATTCTGCACTTCGTGCCTGTGGTGGTCGCGTCCTCGATGATGCCATTGCGATCGACAGTGAAATTGATCATGCAGTTGGTCGCCCGAAAGAGGATCTGCGATTTTGGTCCCGTCACCGCCTGGTTGGTGAACAGATAGCCAATTGCTCTGCCGCCGTCGGCCGTCGGATAGTCGTGATGAGGCTTTCCCCAGGCCTGGATGAGATGACTTGCGCTATGCCCGACCCAGTCGCGGACATTCAGGTCCTTCACTGTGCCCGACGACATTGGCCCGCACGCCGCCAAGCCCACAATCGCAAGCAACAGCACCACGCAGTGACGAAAGCTCATGACCGGTTCTCCCTCTTGATCTGCAGACATCCCCCGAGGTCCATCGGCTTCACATCATCCCCATGGGCCCAATGACGATGCCGTCAGCGACTTTCTTCTGTTCCGGGCTGAGCACGTCATAGAGTTTGGTCAACGCCTCCTGGATCTTCCTGAAGGCCTGAACGTGCGCGCTCAGCGTCTTGTCTTCCATTGCAAGCCGCTCGGGCAATGTGGAGCCCGACTTCTGGGACGCCATCGACCGATGCGTGTCGTTCATTGCCGAGGCATTGGCGCGAACGGCGTCGGCAAGGACGTTCCATTGCGGCGTCTGAGTGTCGGTGATCTTGAGCTCGGTCTTGACGAAGGCGAGTCGACCTTCCGTATGGCCGGCACCGGCGCCCATCATCATGGGCATCATGGGCATCATGGCGCCATGCATCGTGCCGGGGCCGGCCATGCCCTGGCTCATTTGATCCCGTTGCATCATTCCCGGGCCCATGCCCTGACCGGCTTGTCCGCGGTCCATGCCATGCTGCATCATCTGTTGGCCCGTGCCTGTCCCGGGCTGGTCGGGAGCAGCCTGTGGGGGTGTATGCCCCGTCATCGGCTGCTGCTGAGAGGTTGCCGGCGTGGCCAGCACAACCGCAGCGATGAAGGCGGCACAAGCCGCTGAGAATCCCGGCTTCGCCATGATCGTCATTTTGCGATTCCTTGCGCTGTGAATGACGTGATCAGCAAACATCGCCTCGATGCCAAGGGCCTTGATCTGGGTCATCAAGGGCGCGGCCTTCGTGCCTTCGTGGCCAATCAAGTGCGCATTATTGCGGACACGGACGCGACCTGGTGTTCCAAAAGAGACTCGGAACAGCGTGCTCACCAGTGAGCGAACCGGCGAACGGCGAAGGTGTAGAGCGAGCTGAAGACAAGCGCGATATACCAGCCCCAGGCAATGCTCTCGAACAAGCCGAGGCAGAAACTGGACCTGCTCAGCGGCTTGAACCCGGCAGAAACAGGGTCAGGGCGGAGTGTCCAATCAGCAGGTCCGGGAACATCGAGTAGCCGAGCGCGCAGAGGATGGATGAAATGCCGAAGAATACGTTCAGGGCAATGGGAACCGTGGTGCTCCCTGCGACGGCAATTCTGCTCGCCGTCGCAACGGTGGCATTTGCCAAAGATCGCGAACTGCAGGCGCTTCTCCAATCCTTGACGTGCGTACCGGATCGTGTGGTGTCGAACAGGCTGTCGCCGACTCTGGTCGTCTATGAAGTGACCTGCAAGCAGTCGGGGGGCGTAGTGCAGGTCGAATGCCTGGAAACGAAGTGTCGACGTCTGATCCCGACTCGGGACGACGAGAAGGAACAATAGGCATCCGACAAAGGGCATTCGGCCCAGCGAAGTTGCGATGTCGCACTCGTCGCCCTATCGTCGTCCGCATTATCGAGGAGGTTTGGCATGGAAGACAGAGCCAAAGTGATCGTCTTGCCTCCGTTGATTCCCTTGTCATCGATCGGCACAGGCTTTCTGATCCATCTGGTACTCCCGATACCGATTGCGACTGCAGCGGTGACAACACCCGTCGGTATCTTTCTTGTTGTCGTTTCAATCCTGCTCGTTGTCGCGGCGGCGTACGAATTGGCCAAGGCGCGCACTGCCTTCGATGTACGAAAGCCGACGACGACTCTCGTGCATCGCGGTGTGTTCCGGCTGAGTCGGAATCCTGTCTATTTCTCCATGCTGTTGTTGTGCGTCGGGGTTGCCTTTCTTGCCAATTCCGCGGCGCTGTTGGCCCTCTCGTTCCCGGCGGGATCTGCGCTTTGCCTGCTGGTCATCAGGAAGGAGGAGCACTACCTGGAGCAAAAATTCGGCAGCACGTATCGAGCCTATAAGTCGTCAGTCCGTCGGTGGATCTAGTAGCTCGTCCCAGAAGTTTTGACAGGTTGGACTGGAGCCACCGCCAGATGTGTCCTTCTCCGGAACTCTAAAAAGTCGCGAAAACGAAACGGACGACCTGACCACAGTTCTTGACGAAAGTGAACTTCAGTTATACATTTTCAGCCTGTTGCGCTGCTTCTCCGTGTTTCCGCTCTATGCATCGTTTATCCGTTCACATATGCGCCTGGCATGCCGCTCGCGCCTGCGGTGGCTTGCCATAACGCATGGCAGGCGCAATCCATAGTGGGTGAGGCTTGCCTCCAACACTTCGCTCTCTGTCGGAAATACCGGGAATGCCGGAAAGTCTGAATTCCGCCAGCGGTGCATGCACCCCAAGAGTGTGGACTGCACCCCTGGATGAGACAGTAAAATGCGGAAACCGCGGGCGACATTGACGGCAGTGCATGCGCTGCCCTGGGAGGATGGGATGAGGACGTGGACGATAACGCTTGCGATCGGCCTGATTGGTATCGCGCCTGCGGCATGGCCACAGACTCACCAGCCTTACGCCGGCCTGCAGGCGCGTCCCGTGAAGGC
>DASTBJ010000694.1:0-5336 GCA_035712125.1 Terriglobia bacterium | reverse complement strand
AACAGTGGCCGACGCCTGGACGCGTCCTGATGTGTGAAAAGCCAGTGCACGGTACCAAAACACAGCAAACAAGAAAAGAAATATTGGAGAGGTATAATCCTCTCACTCGGAGGATCTCATGAAACGCTCGCTGCTCGCCGGCCTGATTCTGTTGGCCTCTACTATCGTCGCCTCTGCGAGTACTCAGTCCGGTGGCGCCTGTGATCGCGAATGTCTTCGCGGCTTTATCACGCAGTATCTGAACGCCATGATTGCTCACAACCCTGCGTCACTCACCACAGCCCCGAACGTCCGTTTCACGGAGGACACACAAGCGCTGAAGCTCGGCGAGGGACTGTGGAAAGGCGCAAACGCGGTTCGCTCGTATCGACTGGACTTTCTCGACGTTCGCGATAGCACCGCGATGTCTCATGTCGTGGTTGAGGAAGGCGGCATGCCGGTTCTGCTTTCCCTGCGCCTGAAAATCGCGGACAGGCGAATCACGGAAATCGAAACGATGGTCACCCGGAGCCGCGAACAGGGCGCAATCTTCAACGTAACTAATCTGCAGATGCCGCGACAGGCCATGCTGGCGCCCATCGATCCGTCGCTGCGCATGTCACGGGCTGAGGCGATCCGGATTGCGGAGTTCTACCCGGCGGGACTCCGCGTTGGGGGCACATTTCAGGCGGTTATGGCGCCTTTCGGCCCCACAGCTTACCGGATAGAGAACGGAGGGCTCATGGCCGGCCCCGGCGCTCGCGCCGGCAGTGAGAACATCGGCACGCAAAGGATTATCGCTCATCCGGATATTACCTATAACGTGCAGGCCGTTGACGAGGAGATGGGCGTTGTCGTCATGCGAATGGACTTTGGGGACACGAACAGCTACGGCCCCGGCAATGCACTGGTTGTTGTCGAAGCATTCAAGGTTTATGGAGGACAGATCCACGCCGTCGAGGCGTTCATGCGGGTGATGAAAGCCGGCACGCCGTCCGGGTGGAATTACGAGATGAAGAAAGCTCGGTAAAATCGGGGTCAGACTTGGTCAGACTAGTTGTTTACATTTTTCGCATTCGCGAAAAATGTAAACAACTAGTCCGACCCCGATTTTACACTCCGGCGGTGCGGAGCGCTGCCAGCACACGCGCATCGCGGAACGGAATCCTGCGAAGCCGAACTCCTGTCGCGTCGTAAATCGCGTTGGCTACTGCGGCGAGTGTTGGCTTACAGACAGTCTCTCCCGCACCGTAATGCGGAAGATCGGGCCGCTTCGGATTGGGATCCCCGTTCACGATGACAACATCAATACGTTCCGGTGTGTCCTGATGCGTCATCGTCGGATGGGTTAGCCAATCGACACTGGTCACTTTCTCCGTATCGAACTGCACCTCTTCATGAAGCGTGCGGCTCAGCGAGTGCAGCATCCCGCCTTCGATGGTCCGAATCAGTCCTTCCGGATTAATCACTAAACCGCAGTCGTGCGCGCAAACCATCCGTTTGACCCAAACGTGTCCGGTCTGGCGATTGACCTCGACTTCTGCGATCTGCACAGCCACGGTTTGGCTGCGGTAGGTATAGGCGATTCCCCGCCCCGTCAGAATATTCCCCGATCCACGCGGCTTTGGCGACGGTCGCGGATCCCAGCGAAACGCTTCTGCAGCTGCCTTCAGCGTTGCAATCGAGCGGGCGCGGCGGAATGCATTGTCGTCGGCGGTGCTTGCCGTAAGAAGTTTCATCCGGAACTCGTACGGATCGGCTTTGGCAGCCGCAGCCATTTCATCGATGAAGGACTCCGCTGCGAATGTGCACTGGGGCCCATTCGGATCCCGGAGGTTCCCCATACGCAGCGGTGTCTCAAAAACCAGCGGCAGAGGCACGACCTGCGTGATCAGCCGCTTGTTCGGAATTTCGTACATGTCCGCCGGACGATCGGCACTTCCAACCGCCGGTGTGCGGGGCCGCCGTCCCATGAGTTGTGCGATCAATACGGTATCCGGTTCGTTATAACCAAGGTGACCGTGATCTGCAGCGCGCGCGTCGTACTCGAAAGCCGTAAGATTTCCCTGATTGTCGAGAGCGCCGCGCATCTTGAACGTGAAAGCGGGACCCTTTGTATCCCAGGCGGTTTCTTCATGCCGCATCCACTGCATGCGCACGGGCCGGCCGATCTCTTTGGCGATATATGCCGCCTCGAAGCCGGCATCATCGGCTGCCGTGCGCCCGTACGCCTGGGGGCCTTCCATCCAGACCACGCGCACATTCTCCCGGGGCATCCCGAGGAACGTCGCCACACCGTTGCGCATGCCGTAAGACTTCATGTCATTGGTGTAGATCGTCATCTGACCGTTCGATGGATCGGCAGTGGCGTGCGCGGGACCAAAGGCCGTGTGTCCCTGAAACGGAACTTCGTATTCCGCTTCGATTGTCTGAGCCGCACTCGCAAAGGCGGCATCGGGATTACCGGTCACAATCGGATTAGCTCGCGAAGTCGGCGCCACCGTGCGCATGTATTTGTACAGGTCCTCGGATGAAGGGAACGGCGCGGTCGCCGGTTTTTCCCAATTCACCTTGAGTGTCTGTGCAGCGCGAACTGCCTGTTCTTCGCGTTCGCAGACGACGGCGACATAGTTGCCGCTGTTGATAACACGGATGAAACCGGGAATGGTGCGAACCGACGATTCGTCGATACTAATGAGCTTCGCTCCCGCCATCGGGGGGCGGACATTTCGCGCATGAACCATTCCCGGAAGCTTGACGTCCACGGCCCACTTCAACGAGCCATCCACTTTGGGAGGGATATCATAACGTTGTGGTGATTGCCCCACGACCTTGAGCTCCTGAACCGTCTTCATGGGAGCGCGACCGGTTGTCGCATTGATATTGTTTCCGCTCAATGCCACGTTGAATTTTCGTCCACCGATGAGTTCGCCGTACGTGACGCGCTTCGAAGCATCTCCCTTAACGGTGATCACACCATCCGCCACCGACAACTGATCGACGGGCACGGAGAATCGCGTCGCCGCCATCTCCAGCAGAACACGTCGGGCTTCAGCCGCGACTCGCCGCATCGGCAATCCGTCGGTCTGTATGGCATCAGAACCACCCGAGCCGCCCTGATCCACTGTGACGTCGGTGCTGCCCATGATGCACGTCGTCTTGTCGTACGGGATGTCGAGTTCGTCGGACATCATCTGCCGAAACGCCGTGCCTGTGCCCTGTCCGCAGTCGGTCTTGCCGACGTGGAAGGTTGCGGTGTTGTCCTGGTGAATCACAATCCATGAGTCCAGTTGCCGGTAATCGAGGTCCGGATACGGGCCCGTGGCTTGCGGTACTGCTGCCAAGCCTGCACCACTCCGCATGAGGAAGGATCCGGCGCCCGCGGCAGCGGCGCCAAAGCTCACCACCAGGAGCCCTGATGTCTTTAGAAACTTGCGGCGTGAGGTTAATGCGTCCTCGATGTGTTTGGGAATTTTCGTAAAAGTGGTCATGCGAGCACCTCCTTCTTCGAGGTTTCGACACTCGCACGCATTGTCCTCGCCGCGAGCTTGATTGCCGCCTGTATGCGGTAGTACGTCATGCATCGACATAACGTGCGTGCCATGCCTTCGCGGATCTGCGTGTCGGTCGGATTCGGCGTGCGGTCGAGCAGGGCCTTGGCCGTCATGATTTGCCCGTTCTGGCAGAAGCCGCATTGCGGGACCTGCTCCTGTATCCAGGCTTGCTGGACGGGGTGGAGCTTGCCGTCCTTCGCGAGACCTTCAAGCGTGGTGATCTCGCTCTGAACGGACGATGTCGGCGTGATGCAGGACCGCGTGGCGACTCCGTTGATAATCACCGTGCAGGCGCCGCACTGCCCAACGCCGCATCCGAACCGCGGCCCCTGCAAGTTCAGGTCGTTGCGCAAAATGTAGAGCAGCGGTGTCGACGGTTCGATGTCGACCGTATGCGTCGCCCCATTAACCCTCAGTGTCACGTTGGCCATGCGGCCCCTCCTTTGGGAGATTTTGAAATTGGAATCCTGCGAAGTTCTGTTTCCAATTTCCAAATTTTTCCCTCCGCAGTCTATACGGGCTTCACATAGACCTCAACCTCGACAGACTGACCACGTCCACCCAACGTAACCCCTTTCACGGGCGTAACGTCGCCATAGTCGCGCCCCCAGGCCAGCGTGACATGGCTTTCGGAGGGGATGATGTCGTTAGTCGGATCGAAGTCGATCCAGCCCAGATCGGGGAAGAATACCGACACCCAGGCATGGGACGCCTGGGCCCCCTGCACGTCGCGGCCGCTGCGCACATATCCACTGACATAGCGCGCGGCAAGCCGTTGCGATCGCAAGGCTCCGATCATCACATGTGCGAAATCCTGGCAGACACCTTTGCGCTTCCGGAGGACTTCGACAAGCGGTATATCGATGGACGTTGAAAGCGGCTGGTATTTGAATTCTTTATGAATGCGATGCGAGAGTTCGGTCACGACGTCAATCAACGGACGATTGGCGCCGAAACTCTCGCCTGCGTAAGCGGCAATCTCAGGGGACAGCGGAATGTACGGCGATTCGTAAATGAATTCGGAAGCCTTCAGGCAGTCTTCACTCGCCTGCGCAAGGACCTGACGTCGGACATCCTCCCACCCGGTGTCCGTGTGACTCTCTTCGTGGTGCTGCCGCTTTACTTCAACGCGACTTCTGGCCGTCGCGGTCATCGTCTCGTGAGTTTCAAAAACGCCGAAGGTCGAAACATCGTTACCGAAGTAGTCCTTGCGCTGATAGACGAACGCGGGCGTGGGCTCAACCTGCAGGCTGGCCAGACTCACCGCCTGCGTTTCCAGAATACGCGGCGTCAGGCGAACCTCGTTCAGGCATTGGGAGACAGGCGCCTCGTAGTGGTACCGGGTCGTATGGGTGACTTCGTAGATCATGATGAACTCGCGGGGCGGTTTACCACGACACCGTCAGCCTCGATGCCGTCAGATGACTGAGATAACTCGCCGTCAGCACATCCGAAATTTCGTACAGCGTCCAGCGCAAATCCCCGATGAGTTCATCAAGGGCGCTGTATCGGCCATCCGGATTACGCTCCGCAAGTTTATCCACCTTTGCCTTCCGCACCGCTGTTAATGCCCGCGACGCCAGTTCCCTTTCACGACCCTCTCCTTCACTCGCGATTTCTTGAAGGCGGTCGATTTCCTGAAGCAGCGTTGCGAACTGGAAAGCCAGGGCTCTGGGATTCGTTTCGTCGCTCACGAGCACTTCCAGCACAGATTCCACTTCAACGACCATGGGGTATCGACGGCGATACGTGATCGAGCTATCGGCCATCTGCAGAAGGACCTGAAGGTGTGGCTCCGGATCA
>DASTBJ010000693.1:0-8070 GCA_035712125.1 Terriglobia bacterium | reverse complement strand
AAATCTCGTCGCGCGCGGCGTTTTCGAGTTCGAGATAGATCTCCTGCGGATTGGAGATGCCTTTGTAGTAGAACCCGAAATAAAAATAGAAGCAGACGCCGGTCCGGTAGACCTGCGTCACGCGCGCCGTAACGAAGGGCTTCCCGGGCAAGTTGCGCCGGGAATACTCATCCTGCAACCGGCGTTTCACGTTATTGCAGAGGGCGAGCGCGTCACTCCAGGCAACCGATGTCTCAAAGGACTCCGCGATGATGTAGTAATTCATCAAAAAGTCACGGATATACGCGATGCTGTAAGTCAGCTGATATCCGCGACGGCCGTTTTCGCTGCCGGCTTTCATGCCGCCATGGCGCGCGGCTATTCGATACACGGACTTCTGCTGCTCCTGCACCTCGTCATGATTACCCTCGAACACAAGCGTGCAAGCCACCATCTTGTCGGGTTCGAATCCCTTCACTTTCGTGACAAAAAGCCTTTCAAGACGGCTCTTCAGCTTTCCGAGGCCGGATGACTTCGGTTTCAGCGCAAGTCCGAACTGAAACTGCAGATTATCCACAAGACGGACGCTGGCCGGCGGTATGGCCTCGCGCGTAAGTTCATACATGAACTTGAAACCGTCCTCAAAGGTTGGGAACAGAACCGAGCCGTATTCCTGCGCTTCCGGCAGCGGAAAGATCTTTACAACTGCCGAAGTGATGATGCCGATCGTGCCTTCCGACCCGAAGATCAGCCGGCGAAGATCCATACCGACAGACTCGCGCGGGGAGCAGGTGGAGCGCTCGAGAGTTCCCGAAGCGGTCGCCATGGTGACATCAAGCACGAGATCCTCGATATTGCCGTATTTGTTCTTTTTCATCCCGCTGGCGTTGGTAGCGATCCAGCCGCCCAGCGTCGAGAACTCGACGCTGTCGGGTTCATGCCCCATCGTGACGCCATACTTGCGGAGTTCCGCCATGATGTGACGCCCCACAGCGCCCGCCTGGATACACGCCAGCATATTGCGTCGATCAATCCAGAGGATTCTGTTCATGCGGCGCATGTCCACCGAAATTATGGATCGCCGCTCATTCGGGAAACATCGCAGCGCGTCGGTCACGTTCGTGCCGCCGCCGTAGGGAACGAGAGTCGCGCTATGCGTCTTCGCCAACTCGACCAACTTCGCGACCTGTTCTTCGGTCTCGGGATAGACGACAACGTCAGGAACACGGCCGAGCTGGGTGTACTTGATCGCGTACATTTCTTCCTGAGTGTGGCCATGCCCGTGACGCATCCGAGTCTCGGGATTCGTGTCGATCTGTCCCGGCGAGAATGAACTGCTGAGCGATGCGCGGAGTTCGGCAGGCAAGATCGGCTCCGCCACAGCCGTCGGGTAGTGCGGAGCGTGGATTTCCCTGGGATCGAGATTGACCTCAAGAACCTCCCGAACCCACGGCAGAAATCGAGGAAGCTCTTTCCCACTGAGCTCGTAACGATTTCCGCGAATGATGACGTGACCGTTCTCACTCACGTCAAAATGCGTATCGCGAAATCCCCAGACGTCGAGGCTCTCCACCTCGGTTTCCGAAGGTGCGGGCTGAGGTTCAGGAATAACCAGTGAACCGTCTGATGCGGCAGTACGACCCGCTTTCTGGAATGTTGTTTCTGAAGAACTCAAACCGCGATTCTACGAGAAAATGCCAAGTTCTCAAAGATGCGGCCGCAACTCACTTCTTCACGATCTCCTTCAGGTTCGGAATGTGTCGCACCAGGACAATTGCAAACATGACGTAGGCCGGTATCGTGAAGACCAGCGTTGCAAGAATGAACATGGTTGTAAGTGATGAGATTGCACCCTCCTGCTTCCACCCCATGCGACGACCGAACCACCGACCGATGACGTAAAGCGGGAGACAGATCAGGGTTGGCTTGAGCGCCAGCGCCAGCAGCACGCCGACGGTAGTCGCGACTCCTTTCCCGCCGTTCCAGCCACAAAAGGGACTCCAGCAATGACCTGCCACCGCTGCAATACCCATCATCCATGCCACCTCTGTCGGAACGCCTCGAGACAACAACAGAACGGCGACGAATCCCTTCGCGATATCTCCGATGAGCGCGATTGCGGCGCGGGGCTTCGTCGAAACCCTCAGGACGTTGTTAAAACCGGGATTCTTTGAACCGACCCTGGTGATATCGATTCCAGTACCCCACATGGCGACCTTTGCGAACGGAATGGCTCCGATCGCGAAACACGCGAGGATCCTCAGCAAATGCTCGAATTCCATGGTGGAAGGGTGAAGGTCGTGGGGAAAATTGGGGACAAAGGAAGAGAATTTGAAATCGGACGAACGGAAAACTCAAATCCGAAATTGGAAATCTCAAATCGGACTGTGCCCAACGTGAGGACGGTCCAATTTGAGATTTCTAATTTCGGATTTGAGTTTTCCGTTCGTCCGATTTCAAATTCTCTTCTGTCCCCAATTTCGCCCACCATCCTCACGGAAATAATACGTGAGGTGGAGGCTGACGGCTACCGCTCAGAGCGATTGATGCGAAGAGAGACCGCGTAGGAGATACGCCGGTCCGCTTCGAGATTTGTGGCTGTCTGAAATGCCGCAACGTCGATACCAATTTTGGGCAGAATGTTGAAACCCAGACCTGATGTCCCCAGCCACTGATCTCTTGTGTATCGTGTACCGCCGCGGAACGCCAGCGGACCAAAGCGATACTCTGCGCCACCATTGAAATCGAAGCCGTGAAAGCCCTTGCCGAGCTCAGTCGCTACAGTCCAGCGTGCCTTGGTGTACTCCACGTTTCCATGGAACCGCACGGGAACGGATGAGCGATAAGTTGTCTCCGCGAGTGTGACGTCGGTCGTAGTGAAATCCATGCCATTGAAGAGATTCTGAAGTGTGTATCTCTTCGCGGTCATTCCGCTCCAGTTGATGCGATTGCCGATTCCATCGACGCCAACAGCGATGGTCCACGGCCCCTTCACGACTCCGGTCGCTACATCCACCGAGAACCCGTGCCCTTTGCCCGAGGTCTTGCGGTCGACCGTGACCGGTACGCTCGATGGCGTGACGACCAGCAAGCCTGCCGAATCTGTGTCGAGTCGAAGCGTCACGTCACCATCTTCATAATGAATACCGTGAAGATAGTTGTAATTTGCGGAGACGTAGATACCTTCTCCTCTCGCCTCGTTATCAAGTCCCCTGACGCTGAACCGGCCGCGATAGCCTCCGGTGATTGCCATTGCAGCCTGCCCCCGTGTGACGTCGCCGATCGTATAAGTGGAGTTGGGGTGATAGACGTTGGTCGAACTTGAAAACACGTCGATCAACCTTGGATCAAAATTTAGATCCGTGCCAATCGCCAGGTATGGTCCCGCTCCGATGTAAATACCGTGTGAAGGGCCGTCGTCACTGCCCACGCGAAGGGTCTTTCCCCACGACGGCGCAATCAGTCCTTGCGCGTGAATATGCTGGGACGGCTTGAATCCGCGATAGGTGTTGAGATCGCGGTTAATGTTTAATCCAGCGTCCAACAGATCCTTGATAAACAGATTCTGCTGAGCGTTGGAATCGCGGTTGATCGTGATGTTCAGCGGATCCGCCGCATATTCAACAGCGCGGACAGGATCGAACTCAGGGTGGGAGGGATCAAAAATCTGACGATTCCTGACGACTTGAATCAAGCCTATGGGAATCGGAATCGAGTAGTAGGGCTGATGCTTCTGGACCATCACGGAAACCACATTATTGGTGGCCCCGGCTCCCCCAAGTCCGATTCGTCGAGCATCAGCTCCGAAGTTCTGTGGGAAGCCAGTCTGGCAGAGCAAAACAAGGACCAGCCCCGCAAACGTAACAAAGCGCAACGCAATCCGTGTCATCGCAAGCCTCCATGCTTTAGCGGTGTCTGGAGACAACCGCCCGGCCAGTCTGCCTTGGGGTCAAGACTGTGACTTCGTATTTAATTGTGAGGGGCGTCGCGAGTGTTCTTGACAATAGCTTGTCCGGGGGTGCGGCAGCCCCGGCTACGGCGCGATCGTAAAGGGTTGTCTCCCAAACTTCTCACGCAGCGAATTCACGGTACTCAGAACCTTGGGGTGGCCGACAATCCTGGCCTCCAGCCGTTGCTTGCCTGGGAAATCGACCAACGAGAGTCCGATCAGCAGTGTCAGCACGCCCTGCCCGGGCAGAACCAGCATCGAGAGGCCGGCCACAACAAAAACGACGCCGGCAATGTTCTTGACTGCCCGGCCGATGATTCGAAGGACCGGATGGTGGTCCTTCATCAAGGTGCGGGGCACCCGCACATCAAAATAGTCGACCGGTAAACGGACCAGGATGAAAGGAATCGCAATCAGTGTTGCGACGAATGCAATCACGGAAATCACGGCAAGCTTGACGAGCAGTCCGGAAGGAAGCCCGGCAAGCAACGTTGTAAAGCGCTCGATCATCCCTGACGGAATGCTAACACGCAGACTTCAAGACTCTGGTATGATCCGCGCAAAACCGGAGGCAAAACCATGAGACGACTATTCGTTCTCGCTGCGCTTATTCTTGTTGCCGGACCCTCGCCCCACGACTTTCATGCTCAAGTCAGTCGTCGGTTCGTCCCGGTAACGGACGCGATGTTACAAAAGCCCGATCCGGCGGACTGGCTCATGTGGCGACGAACCCTGGACGGCTGGGGCTACAGTCCTCTCGATCAGATCAATCGCGAAAACGTTGCGAAACTCCAGACCGTCTGGAAGCGGGAAATGACGACTGGTGGCAGCAATGAATCCACTCCGCTCGTTCATGACGGCGTGATGTACCTCCCCAACACCGGCGACAAGATTCAGGCAATCGATGCGAAATCCGGCGAGTTGATCTGGGAATACCAGCGTCCGCTGCGCGACAACAGACGCGGCACGAATCGGAACATCGCAATCTACGGATCGCTGATCATCGACACCAGCATGGACAATTCGGTTTATGCGCTGAACGCGGAGACCGGAACGCTCGCGTGGCAGACTCAGATCCTCGATCCGACAAAACCCGCAAACGCCAGTTCAGGACCGATCATCGCCAACGGCAAAATCATTTCAGGGCGTCAATGCCAACCAGGTGCCGGCCACGAGGGTTGCATCATCACCGCACACGACGCCAGGACCGGCAAGGAACTCTGGCGAACCAGTACGATTCCCAAACCGGGCGAACCCGGAGACGAGACCTGGGGCGGCGTCCCCCTGGAACAACGCTGGCACGTAGGAACCTGGATGGTTCCCAGCTATGATCCCGAACTCAACCTGATCTATGTAGGCACGTCGGTCACGATACCCGCACCCAAATTTATTCTCGGTGGAAACGAAAACAAGCACCTGTACCACAACTGCACACTGGCCATTAATGCCGACACCGGAAAGATCGTCTGGTATTACCAGCACATTGTGGACCACTGGGATCTGGATCATCCATTCGAGCGAATCCTCGTTGAGACAGCAGTCGCGCCGAGTTCAGGCGATGTTCAGTGGATCAATCCGAAGGTTAAGCCGGGCGAACGCCGAAAGGTTCTTACAGGAATCCCCGGCAAGACGGGAGTCGTTTACACGCTGGATCGAAGGACGGGCGAATTTCTCTGGGCCCGGCCGACGGTCTCTCAGAACGTCATCAAGACAATCGATGGGAGCACCGGCGCGGTCGTCGTGAACGAAGAAACATTGTTCACCCGGATCAACCAGAGTGTCATCACATGTCCGGGAAGTACTGGCGGGAAGAACTGGCCAGCCGGCGCTTATAGTCCCCTGACTAATACCATGTACTTCCCGCTTCAAAACATGTGCCAGAACGCAACGACCACGACGGACCAGAGGGACCCCGCCAGGGTCTACGGTCTTTCCATGGTTCAGCAGCTTCCCCTGGGCATGGACAAAGTGGGAACCGTGTATGCGATTTCGGTCGATACCGGCAAAACCGCATGGAAGTACGAGCAACGCGCTGGGACACTCTCTGTTGCTGCCACCGGCGGCGGTCTGGTGTTCGGCGGAGATGATGCCGGAAAGTTCCGAGCTTTCGATGACAAAACCGGCAAGGTGCTCTGGGAAACAGATCTTGGGTCTCCGGTGAGCGGATTTCCGGTTACGTTTGCGGCTGGAGGCAAACAGTACGTCGCTGTAGCCACGGGATCATCCCTGGTTGCCAACACCGCCCTGCGATTAACGCCGGAGCTGCGTCCAGCCGCAACGACGCCGAATATCTTTGTCTTCGCCCTGCCTTAGCCTTGTTTACGCTTCCGATCGTAGACAGACAAAGCGACGAGCCCGCTTCCAAGCAGGAAAAGTGCAGCGGGCTCAGGCACCGCTGGAGGCGGGATCGGGGTCGGGATGCCTCCCTGTTCCACATTGAACCAGATATGGTGATTGCTGACGACGTTGGAAATGCCATCCATACTTGAACCGGCAAGCACCTGCCCATCTTCCGCGCCATTTCCGAAGCCAACCGCGGCGGGAATACCGCCGAAGCCGCCGGTTCCCCCGCTTGCATCCCCGGTTTCCCATTGCATCGTCTTGTAGAAAAATCCAATCGCTCCTTCGCCGGCCGGGATAGTGAATCCCGGGCCGCGCAACACCAACTGGAAACTGTTGAGCTTGTCGGCATGTTCGCCGAAATAGCCCACCATGTCCCAGGTGACGATGATCTGGTTTGGAATGTCCGTCCGCAGTGTCATCAGTCCACTGGCCGGATTGCGGGTGTCCACGTCAGCGAAAAACGGCGAAATCACCGGCTGGTCCGCCCCGATTGGGCCCTCCGGAGTAAATGCGGAGATACCGCCGCCAAAACTGATATTTCCATTGTTGTTCGCCCAGAACTGCGTGTAGCTATTGCCGAAAAAGTTGAGAGTAAATCCCAGATTGATCGGGCCGCTGAACCCATCGTCGTTACGCGATTGACCGATGTTAGCGCCACTATCGCCACCCGTCATGATCAAGGGATTGCCAATACCTCCACCTATCAAATCCGTGTAGTAGGTCGTGGAGGGCACGAGGGCTGTTTGGGGGATAATGGTCTCTGCTCGCGCGATAGACGCTGTTCCCAGGACGAGCATCACATAAACGACTGTCAGAATTCGCTTCAGCATTAGAGCCTCCTTCTGCAAGCCGACCAGTCCAGATTTTGTCGTGGAGCGATGTAATCAATGCAACATGCGTGCCTAAGCGGAAGCTCAATCGCAAATTGGAGAAATGGATCGTTTGAGGATGTCCGTGATGACCCATTCCTGTCAGCTATTCCGACAGGTCACTTCTATGCAGGGCCCAAACAAAACTTAAACAAAGATTTATTGGGAACGGGTCAGGTGTAAGGGGGACCGACGAAATAAGAGGCGGCACGCGCCACTGACGCGTGCCACCGTCGTTGTTCCGTTGATTTGGACGAGCGGAATACGCTATCTGCCGCGGCCTTTGCCCTTGCCGTTGCCGTTTCCGCCGCCACTATTGCCCGGGCTACTGGCTACACTTTCGCCCTTGTGCGATTTCGCCATTCCGGGTTCAGCGGAAAATTTCTGGCCCTTGAATTTTGGACCCTGAGCTTTGTAGACCTTGTACTCGCGATCACGGAAATCACGCAACTGGACGACCTTGTACTTCTGCAGTCCGGGCGGAAGGCTCTTACGTGTCACATGAACCCACGGACCACCGTATCCGGAGGCCCAGAACCAGTTATCGCCGTGGAAGTAATAGTACCGTCCACTGATGAAGTAAACGTCATAGGGGACGCCCACAGCCACAAACATCCCGGGTTCGGCCAGGTACACCATGGTCGGTCGCTGCTGCACGACGATCGGCGGCGGCGCGCCGATATTTACATTGATGTTCACCTCAGCAAAGGCAGGAGTCGCAAGAGCGCTATGCATCAGCGCGACACCCAGCAGCAGGGCGAATCCATTCGCAGTCAAATTTCTTCGTCTCATGAAGTCACTCCTTTTTCTCCAGTCAACGCAAGAGTCCTATAGATACAGGCCAAGTTAGGCGGGGGTCACGGCACTGTCAACGTGGTTTGGTAACTCCTTGAAACCACTGTTTTTTGGGAGGTCGCGGCTTTTAGGGTT
>DASTBJ010000692.1:0-4537 GCA_035712125.1 Terriglobia bacterium | reverse complement strand
ATTCGAGGTGTGAAAATGAGCGCGAAGAAAAGCAGACGCGTCTCGCGGCGGACGTTCCTGGGCTCGGCTACCGGCGCTGCGTTTGTGATGGGCGCGGGTTCACGACACTCCAGTCTTGCCGCCCAGGCTGGAGGACAGGCTCCTGCTCCCGCAGCGGCACCACCGCCGGATACCACACTGGCGCTGGTGAACGGGCGTATCTACACCATGAATCCGACGAATGCGGTTGTCACTTCCGTCACCATTCGGAACGGCCGCATCGTGTCGGCAGGAAATACGGCCCCGCCCGCCGGAGCGAACACACGCGTTATTGACCTTCGTGGCCGCACGGTTGTGCCGGGATTGATCGAGGCCCATATCCACAGTGTCAGTCTGGCGAACCGTCCTGGTTATCACACCATCCTTGAGAACACGGCATCGATTCGAGAGATTCAGGAAGCGCTCGCCGCCAGGCGTCGCGACGTTCCCGCCGGGCAGTGGATCACGTCGATGGGAGGCTGGCATCCCAATCAGTGGGCTGAACACCGCCATCCCACCTTGAAGGAACTGGACGAGGCCGTTCCCGATCGCCCGGTCCTGCTCTATGAACGATTCACCGGTCCGTGCGTTACTAACAGTGCGGGGAAGGCTTTCTTCGATGCTGCCGATGCAGCGCCGAAGGTTCATCCGGATATCGGGTTAGTCAGTGTCTCCGGGGCCGGCGTCATTGCGGCGGCGGGCTTCGGTGGCGGCGGGCCATCTTCGTTCGCGCTGTTCCACCTGAGGCGCCTCCAGACGTTCGAGGACAAGAAGCGGAGCACACTCGATGCGATGAACTACTCGACCAGCGTCGGGCTGACTGCCCACCTCGACCAGGTCTTGTTCCCGACGCCGGGACCACTGCATCCGAGCCAGATTCTCTCCAATCTCGATCAATACCGGATG
The DNA here is from genome assembly GCA_035712125.1 of Terriglobia bacterium. Classification (GTDB taxonomy): domain Bacteria; phylum Acidobacteriota; class Terriglobia; order 20CM-2-55-15; family 20CM-2-55-15; genus DASTBJ01. Next base: position 3,613 of record DASTBJ010000692.1, on the reverse strand, counting down.
TATGACCCCTGGATTGCTCTTCACCGTGAGCGTCGGACTACCGTGCGTCTGCAGATGAACTTTCTGCAGAATCAGAACGACCCGGCTCTGCCCGAATTGAAGGAGCGCCTGCGGAATCAGTTTCAGTTTTTCGGCGATGACATGCTCATGACCGGCTCCATCGGAGAATGGGCCGCGCCGCTGAACAGCGGCGCCGTCTGGCGCGAGGCGCAACGGCTTGTCGCGCAGGCAGGATGGCGCAACGAAAACAGCGTACAGAACCTCGCGGGCCTTACTCAGGTGGTGGACGCCTACGAAGCCGTCAACAAAGAATTCGACATTACCAAACTGCGTTGGATGGTCCACCATGTTCCCGAAGTAAACGCGGATCTGCTCAATCGGTTGCACGCCCTCGGCTGCGGGGTCCAGATGGCCGCGTTTCGGTGGGTAACTTCCAATAATCCGAAGACTGTAGTCGGTCCTCCGTTCAAGACCATCGTCAACCACGGTATCCAGGTTGGTATGCATGGCGACGGCGTTCACATCGCACCACTCAATCCCTGGCCGCATATCCATTTCGCAGTAACCGGAGTGAATTCGTTTGGCGATCGCGTCAACGGCGATCAGCAACTCACACGCGAGGAAGCGCTGCGAATGTTTACGCGAGGCAACAGCTGGTTTTTGCGTATGGAAGACAGGATCGGAACGATTGAGCCCGGGAAGCTTGCAGACCTCGTCGTCCTCGACCGCGATTACTTCACGGTGCCTGAGGCTGACATCCGTAAGGTGCGCTCCGTGCTGACGGTCGTCGACGGCAAGATCGTTCATAACTCCGGAGTCCTTTGAAATTGGCCCTCGCGCCCTCGCGCACCGATTTTTCGTCTGTTGTCGTGTCCCGAACTTGGACTACACTGCGCGCAACGATTCATGGATAACGCACTCGCGCGGCTTCCCGCATGGCAGATGGCTGCTGGAATTCGCGACCGCCAATTTTCAGCGCAGGAAATAGCCGATGACGTGTTTCGATTGATTCGCCGTCTTGAACCCAAACTTCACGCGTTTGTTTCTATCGATGAGGATCGGGCCAGAAAACAGGCCCTGCTTGCGGACGATGCACTCGCCCGTCGAACGCCGGTGGGTCCGCTGCATGGTGTGCCGGTGACCATCAAGAGTTCTATCGATGTCGCCGGGCTGCCCTGTGAGACCGGCACTCGTCTGAGGCAGGGATACATTCCCCCTTCCGATGCGCCCCTGGTGACACGATTGAAGTCCTCCGGGGCCGTGGTGGTCGGCAATACGACTGTTCCGGAGTGCCTGATGTCGTGGGAAACCCACAGCGCCCTCTACGGAGTGACCAACAGTCCGTGGGATCTTGATCGCACGCCGGGAGGCTCCAGCGGCGGAGAGGCCGCCGCAATTTCCGCGTGCTGCTCCGCGGGCGGGATCGGCAGCGATGGAGGAGGTTCGATCCGCGTACCTGCCCACTTCTCGGGAATTTGCGGCTTGAAGCCGACCCCGGGGCGAATCCCAGCCACGGGACATTTTCCCGCGTCGGTCGGTCCGTTCGCACTGCTGGGTGTTGTTGGCCCAATGGCAAGGACCGTACGAGACCTCGAATTACTTTTCGAAGTCATTGCGGGGCCGGACAATGGGGATCCAAACGCCGCGCCCGTGCCACTGAGACCACCCGACAAAGCGACGCTGCGCGACCTCCGCATTGGCTACTTCGAAGATGACGGGCGGACTCCCGTAACCGGGGAAACACGCGCCGCTGTGCAGCGGGCTGTACAGGCTTTGCGCGACGACGGTTTTACGGTCGAACCCTTTGTTCCGGAAGGACTCGACGAAGCCTTGCGCCTCTGGCATGTCCTGTTTATCGATGGCGTTGCCATGTTGCTCCGTCAGAGTTATAAGGATCGCGAGTCGGAAGCATACTCCGTCGTTCGCGAAGTCTTCGCTTATGCGGAAAAGGATCCACCGATTACGACGGACGTCCTGCTCAACACCTTGTTTGGACGCGACGTTCTGCGCGCCCGATTTCTCGAACAGATGGATCGTTATCCAATCCTTGTGTGTCCGGTGAGCAGCGGCCCGGCATTCCGTCATGGCGAACGCTCGTGGAATATCGAAGGAAAGACCGTTGAGTATCTCGAGGCCTTCCGCTATTCGCAATGTTTCAACCTGCTGGGGAATCCCGCCGCAGTCGTTCCAATGGGAGCCTCTCCCGAAGGCCTTCCTATCGGAGTGCAGATTGTGGGACGCCCCTGGGAAGAAGAGCAGGTGCTGGCTGTAGCCGCACGCGTGGAGCAGGCGGGTGGATGGAAGGAACCCCCGATTTTAAAAGAGAGTTCCGATGCGTAATGCCACGATATGGGGACTCGTCGCATTAATCCTGTCCGGACTCGCAATGTCCGGCAGGTTGCAATCCCAGGGACGTGAACCTGGAATCCAGTATGTCGATGTCACGAAGGCCGCCGGGTTGACGTACCGGCATAATTCCGGAGCCACCGGCAAGAAGTACATGCCGGAGACACTGGGCCCGGGCGTTGCGTTCGTGGATTACAACGGCGACGGTTGGCAGGACCTGTTTTTCACAAACGGCAAAGACTGGCCAGGGCAACGGGGGCGAACCTCCACGCTTGAACTGTACCGAAACAACCAGAATGGTACGTTTTCGAATGTGACCAGCGCGTCCGGTCTGGCGCGCGAAGTTTATGGTATGGGTTCAGCGGTCGCGGATTTCGATAACGATGGCGATTCCGACCTGTTTGTCAGCGCGCTCGGCCAGAGTCTGCTTTTTCAAAATACGAATGGAGTTTTCCGCGACATCACGAAGGAAGCCGGCCTCTTCGGGCCTAATGAATTCAGTGCCAGCGCCGCATGGCTGGACTACGACAAGGACGGAAACCTGGATTTATACGTTGCAAACTATGTCCAGTGGACTCCCGAAACCGATATCCGATGCACCCTCGACGGCACAGAAAAATCCTACTGCACGCCGGAATCATACAAAGGGTCGTCCGCTCGTCTTTGGCGCAACAAGGGGAACGGCACTTTTCAGGACGTGACGAAGGAAGCCGGCGTTCTGGATCCCACATCAAAGGGCCTGGGTGTCAGCGTCCTGGACGCCAATCAGGACTCCTGGCCCGACCTGTTGCTGGCAAATGACACGCAGCCTAATCGGCTCTACATCAACAGCGGCAAGGGAACATTTGCTGAAAAGGGCGTCATGGCGGGAATCGCTTACAGCGAATTGGGCAATGCTCGAGCCGGAATGGGAGTTGCTGCGGGCGACTACGATCGCTCCGGTTTCCCCAGTGTGTTGATCACGAACTTTTCCAGCGAAATGCTTGCCCTCTATCACAACGAAGGCAATGGACTCTTTGTCGATGAGGCGCCACGGTCGGCCGTGGGGCGATCGAGCCTGCTGACCCTGGGATTCGGATGCTTCTTCTACGACTATGACCTGGACGGATGGCTGGATATCTTCGTCGCCAACGGTCATATCGAACAGGGAATCGAAAGGATACAGTCGAAGATCCGCTATGCTCAGCCGCCACACCTGTTTCGAAACACGGGCGGGGGAAAGTTCGAGGAAGTCACCAGGACCATGGGAGCCGCGTTCAACAAGCCT
>DASTBJ010000691.1:0-9511 GCA_035712125.1 Terriglobia bacterium | reverse complement strand
CGCCAGCGCCTCCGGACGATGGGCTGCGGGTACTCAGGGGGCGACAATTATGAACCCCGATCTGGTTGGTGAAATCCGAATGATTCTCGCCCCGGTCGATGCCGAAGTCGGACGAGGTAATTCCCAGATTCAGGTATCAACACGATCAGGCACAAACCGGTTTACTGGCAGTGCCGTCTGGAACGTCCAAAATACGGCGTTGGACGCCAATACCTGGGCAAATAACCGCGTGCAACCTGAAGCTGTTGCCCCGCCCTGGAGGAACTATCACCAGTACACGGTGAGCATGGGCGGGCCGATCGTGAGGGGCAAAACGTTCTTCTTTGCACTTTGGGACGGATTTCTTCCCAAGAATCGAACCGACATTAACGCGACGATTTTGACGCCATGCGCCCGGAACGGCGTCTTCCGCTATTTCGACAACTGGAGCAACGGAAACGCACTTCAGACTACGGTTGCCACCGGCGCGACGCCGAGAATTGCCGTGGTGGATTACCAGGGCAACCCCACGCCGCCGGCGACAAATCCAAATGGCACGGCCCACAACGGCATTCTTCGCTATGCGAGCGTTTACGGGCCTCTTGCAAGTAACCCAACCCAGGCAGATTGCTCTGACGCCAGCGTGCAGGGAGCCCCCTGGGACAGCTTCCGGACGCAGAGGGATCCCTCGGGATACATGACTCAATTGCTTGGCGTGATGCCGACACCCAATAATTACGAAGTGGGGGATGGACTAAATACTGCAGGCTATCGCTGGGTGCTGACGCGGACAGGTGCCGATAACCGTTTCGGATTTGGCGAACCCGTAAATCGCAAACAGCTCAACGTCAAGATTGACCACAACTTCAATGAGAGCCACAAAATTTATGGGAGCTATACCTACGAGCGGAATTGGTCCGATAACCAGTATGGCGTCTGGCCGTTCCGGTTCCCCACGTTGTCTTACCGCAGACCGCAGGTCTTGACGCTCAATTTTACGTCGACGCTTTCTCCAACGATGCTGAATGAAGCCCGCTTCGGTATGCGTCGAACCGGAACGAACCAGGACGGCTCATTTGCCAACCCTGACACAGGCGATGAGGCTCTGGCATTTTTCCCGAATGCTGCCGGGTTTCCCATTCTTCCGCAATTGGGCGCTCAACCCGTGTGTGTCTGCGCCGGACAGCCCTTCGGCTCTCGAGGTGAAACGGGTGCGCTATTCCAGAGCAATATCAACGAGAGCACCCCGCTCTACACGTGGGCGGACACACTGAGCTGGACACGGAGCAGGCACTCCTTCAAGTTCGGCGGCGAGTTTCGTCTCTCCAGTTCAAACCTGAAGGATGATGTGCAGGCGAACGATTTCAGTGCGTATATCCGCGCCTTCGGGGGTGAGACGGCGTTGACGCCTGTGCAGGGAATTACGTCCACGAATATCCCCGGATTGCAGGGAACCACAACAACCGGAAACAATCTCGCCATGCGAAGCCTGCTGCAGATGCTTTCCGGATCGCTGAGTCGAGTGACGCAACTGTACTGGCTGGGATCAGCGGACAACCTGAGCAACTGGGACGATTACCGTGTGTCGACTCAACGGCAGCGCGAATTGAATCAGCAGGAAATTTCCTTCTTCTTTAAAGACGATTGGAAGGTCAGCAAAAACCTGACGCTCAATCTGGGTGTGCGATGGGATTACTACGGTGTGCCCTGGGTCTCGAATGGTTTGACGGCTATACCGAACGGCGGGGGTGACGCACTCTTTGGCTATTCCGGACGTGGGTTTGACGATTGGATGAAACCCGGACAGAGAGGGGATCTGACTAATTTGATATTCGTTGGTCCCGATTCCCCGAACCCTGAAATCACCGCATGGGACAAGGACTCCAACAACTTTGGGCCCGCCATTGGATTCTCCTGGAACCTGCCCTGGTTTGGTGAGGGCCAGACTACAGTCCGTGGCGGATACCAGATGAGCTACGTTCTCGGCGGTGGCCGGTTCAGCACCCTTGACGGTCCGTTGGCTAACCCACCGGGAAGCTCCTATACAGCCACCTTCAACGGCGGGCCCGGGCTGGAATACCTCGACATGACCAGTTTGAGCCAAATTGTCCCCGTACCCGTTACCGTGACACCGATGCAGCCCATTCCCGTGGATTCCCGAACTGTCGGATTGACGGCGTTCGATTCGAACTATCTGACGCCCTACATCCAGAACCTCACGTTGGCCGTGACCCGCAACCTGGGACGCAAACTCACGCTGGATATGCGTTACGTGGGCACATTGAGCCGAAAGCTCTACGGAACCATGGACGTTAATGCCAACAACTTCCTCTACAACGGATTGAAGGAAGCGTTTGACTCCGCTCGGTCCGGCGGGGAGTCTGCCTTGTTGGATCAGATGTTCAACGGGATTCAGATCGCGACTACAGGTTGCGTGGCGCCCGACGGGACGACGGTAACGTGCCGTCCTGTGGGGACAACGACAGGCGGAGTTACTCAGACCGGCGCGATGCATCTTCGCGCCGCGACCGCCGGCAATTTGCGCAACAATCTGGCCAACGGTGCATACAATGCGCTTGCCAGTTCGCTCTACACCTTGAACTACAGCAAGGTGGGCGGCATCAATCCGACGCTTCCGGCTATTCCTGCCGGCGTCAATGGTGCTGTACTTCGGTACAATGCGTTCCCCGAGAACTTTGTTCGAGCCAACCCTCAATTCAGCACCGCAACCCTGCAAACGAACATTGGCAACTCGAACTACCATTCGATGCAGGCCGAAGTGACGCTGCGGCCGACGGCAGGTCTCAGCCTTCAGGGTTCTTACACCTGGAGCAAGTCGTTGGGCCGCACAGGCACGTTCACGAACCCCGTTGACAGGGGCCCGGACTACACACTGCAGGATGGGCACCGTTCCCACGACTTCAGAACCAACGGAACTTTCGAGCTGCCAATCGGGCCCAACCGGCTGTTCCTGGCCAATTCTTCCGGCGTCCTCGCCCGTATCGTGGAGGGCTGGCAAATGAGTTGGATCTTCAACACCACCACCGGCGCGCCCGCTGACATTGACGCCGCAACCATGCTTTACGCCAATGGTGTCCCGGACGTTGTTGGGCCCTTCGATCCAAGTCTCGGTTCGGTGCAATGGCAGGATGGCGCTGCGTCCGGCAACTATTTTGGCGGCCAGTATACAAGGGTGGTGGACCCCCAGTGTTCGAGTATCGCCGCCACTCTCCAGTCTGCCTGCACGCTCAATGCCCTGGTTAACTCCGCAGGCCAGCTCGTCATGCAGACTCCCCAGCCCGGGACGCGGGGAACCCTCGGCAGGAATGCTCTCGAATTGCCAGGAACCTGGAGCCTGGACAGTGCCATGAGCAAGCGGTTCCAAATCACGGAGTCCAAGAGGCTTCAGTTGCGCGTCGACGCGATCAACATTCTCAACCATCCGCAGCCGGCGAATCCCAGCCTGTCTCTTACGGGGACACAGGCTTTCGGCAATATTGCGACAAAGACCGGATCGCGCTCCTTCCAGGCGCAGGTCCGCCTGGATTTCTAGGAAATTCTTTCGGGCGTTATCCGATTTTGTGGTGGCTGTGATGGGACCGCCATGGCATCGCTGATTGCTTGGGATCAGGTACAGTGCCGCTAGACCCGGTTCAGATGAGCATAAGCAGGAAGCGGTAAAGTGCAACGCCCGCCGCGAGCATCGCCAAGACCACCACGATGAGCCGCCGCATTTTCACGGGCGAACAGAAGTCCGCTTAGCGACGACCGATTGCCCACAGGCATCGATCGCTCAAACCCAGACGCAATTCCGGGCCTCCAGCGGTGGACAAAGTGTGCGTCGCTATAGATTTGTTGCCCAAGCGAACCTGCCTCGTCTTACAGGTTTCGCCGATAGGCATTTGTGGCAACATTGTGCGGTTTGTCGGCTGCGCTAGGATCGCTGCGTCGAAGTTGGATCGATAGAAGCAACCCGAAATCTGGTACCAACCTCTGAGATCACGTCGGAGCAAGATCGACTGGAAACCACTCGCTTCCGCCTCGTGAGTCCATTGCTCATGTCCGCTACGGAGGGGGCCGCCAACTACGTAAATTATCGATCGAAAATGTGGGCATAGCGATTGCAAGGAGAATTCCTCCCTCCAGTCGTGAGCGTAGCCCCTCTCAAGGAGACAAAGATGGGTTCAAAGAACAACATACAACGCACGGTTCTTCCAATTCCGGACCGGCCACATGCCGGCCTGACAACGTTTGATGCGAAGGATCCAGACACGAGATATCCGCCTATTAAGGATTTACGACCGCCGCAGGGAGCGCCAAACGTACTGGTTGTCCTCCTCGACGACGTGGGGTTCGGTGCGAGCAGCGCGTTTGGCGGCCCGTGTCACACGCCCGTCTTCGACAGGCTCGCCGCCAATGGTCTCAAGTACAACCGGTTCCATACGACGGCCCTCTGCTCCCCTACCAGGCAGGCGCTCCTGACCGGACGCAACCATCACTCGGTGGGCATGGGCAACGTCTGCGAGTTGGCGACGTCGGCGCCGGGCAATTGCTCACTGCTGTCGAACACCGTATCGCCAATTGCGCGAACATTGAAGCTTAACGGCTATTCGACGGCACAGTTCGGCAAGTGTCATGAGGTCCCGGCATGGCAGACCAGCCCGATGGGCCCGTTCGATTCCTGGCCTACCGGTGGTGGTGGCTTCGAGTATTTCTATGGGTTCCTGGGAGGCGATACCCACCAGTATTATCCGGCGCTTTACGAGGGAACGACGCCAATCGAGCCCGAGAAGACGCCGGAAGAGGGTTATCACTTCACAGAAGACATGACAACCAAGGCAATCAAGTGGGTTCGGCAGCAGAAGTCGCTCATGCTCGACAAGCCGTTTTTCGTTTACTACGCTCCAGGCGCGACGCACGCCCCCCATCATGTACCGAGGAAATGGGCTGACAAATACAAGGGCAAGTTCGATCAAGGCTGGGACAAAGTTCGCGAGGAAACATTCGCCAGACAGAAGAAGCTCGGCGTCATTCCTCAGAACTGCGAACTTACAAGACGACATTCCGAGATTCCAGCATGGGACAAGATGCCTTCGGCCTTGAAACCGGTGCTCGCTCGGCAAATGGAATTGTATGCAGGCTTCCTGGAACACACGGACAATCAGGTCGGGCGGCTGATTGAAACGCTCAAGGATCTCCAGATCCTTGAGGATACGCTGATCTACGTGATCATCGGCGATAACGGCGCCTCGGCAGAGGGTACCCACCAGGGCACGTTTAATGAGATGGCGGCACTCTCTGGTTTCGGCCACCTGGAGACTCCGGAGTACCTCATCGCTCGACTCGACGATTTCGGCGGAGTCGAGTCTTTCAATCACTACGCGGTAGGCTGGGCACACGCGATGAATACGCCCTTACAGTGGACGAAGCAGGTGGCCTCACACTTCGGAGGCACGCGAAACGGCACGATCGTGCACTGGCCGGGAGGAATCAAGGCAAAGGGAGAAATTCGCAGTCAGTTCCACCACGTGATTGATGTCGCGCCAACTATCCTGGAAGCCGCAGGGTTGCCCGAGCCGGTGTTCGTCAATGGTGTGCAGCAACGGCCGATAGAGGGTGTCAGTATGGTGTATTCGTTCGACGACGCCAACGCTCCGGGGCGGCACGACACACAATATTTCGAAATGTTCGGGAACCGTGGAATCTATCACAAGGGCTGGACCGCCGTAACCAGACACAGGATCCCGTGGGAAACAGGGATCGTCAAAGTCCCGGCGTTCGACGACGACGTGTGGGAACTGTACGACACGACAAACGACTGGAGCCAATCGAAAGATCTGGCAAAGGAGAATCCTCAAAAGCTGCGCGAGTTGCAGCGGCTATGGCTGATCGAGGCCGTTAAGTACAACGTCGTGCCCCTGGATGACCGCATGGCGGAGAGGGCGAATCCCGAGATTGCCGGCCGGCCGCAGTTGGTTAAAGGCAACAGACAACTGCTGTTCGGCGGGATGGGGCGGCTGACCGAAAACTCGATCGTCAACATTAAGAATAAGTCACACGCGGTGACTGCCGAGATCGAAGTCCCGGAGTCCGGTGCAGAGGGCGTGATCGTCGCCCAGGGCGGTATGGTTGGGGGTTGGTCTCTTTACGCGAAGGATGGGAAGCCCAAGTACTGTTACAACTTTTTCGGTCTGCATCGTTACACGGTGGAGGGCACGAACAGAATACCGCCGGGGAAGCACCAATTGCGGATGGAGTTCCAGTACGACGGTGGTGGTATTGCAAAAGGCGGCACGGTCATCCTCTACGTTGATGGCAAGAAGACTGGGGAAGGCCGCGTCGATCAGACGGAGCCATTTGTGTTTTCCGCTGACGAAACCTGCGACATTGGCGACGAATTCGGCTCGCCGGTCACATCCGACTATCCGTCTCGTAAGAAGTTCAACGGCGAGGTGAACTGGGTCCAGCTGGACGTCGACAAGGACGCCGAAGATCCTGATCACTTCATCGCGCCGGAGGAGCGCTTACGCCTCGTCATGGCGTTGCAATAGGTGCAGTGAGAGCGGCCAACTTTGGGAAAGCGTAAGCCGTTCAAGCGGGATGGAACGATGCATCCCTCAATGACGCATAACGGCAGTTTTGAGTTCTGAGTCTTGGGTTATGAGTAAGACTGGCTTGACTCGAACCTAATCACTCAAAACTCAAAACGCCCAGGTCTGTCGCCCGACGGATCTTCGACCGGCGCGCCTGTGGGGCACACAGCGTAGAAAGCGTGTGCGCGAATCAGCTCTGTGATAGAACTACCCCTGCATTATCGACTATTTCTCCAGGGCGAAGCGCACGAAACAAAAGAGCGTCGTAAAAGCGAATAACGACCGTTCGGTCCAACACTGACGACTGAAACGGAATCGGAGATTTGTATGCGTGGACGTCTGGTCGAGTTAACGCTGCTGATCGTCGGTTGCACTGTCTTCATGGCTCAAGAACCCGCGAGACCTCCCCGAATCTGGGATGATGCTGCGCTCAGGGATTGGGCAACACCGGTTGCCGCCCTTAATACGCGTCCGGCGCACGTATCCTCCGCCGAGTACTATCGGATTCCCGGCGACAACCTTCGGACTTACCCGGTCTATCACCCGGACAGTGAACCACCCGGATACTGGAAGGAACTCCAGCAGAAGAAACCGGAGCCTCTTGTGGATCTGTCAAAGGTCAAGACGAAGGAAGATTGGATCGCCGCCGGCGAACGCGCGTTCCGAGAAATGGACAGTTTCTGGAGCCGAACCAACGATCCCGCGGACATTGCACAGGCTCGCGACCCGCAATCCTTTCAGGGCAGGTTGAAACTACCAGACGGGTCTTCCCATGGGCCGCGTTGGGTTGTAACAGAAAAGGGAGTGATGCTGTCGTGGGTCGCCTGTGCGAATTGCCACTATAACGTCCAGGCGAACGGCACGCTCATGATCGGCGGGCCCAGAGGACCGCGGCCCTCCAGCGTGGCGCCGATAAATCCAGCAGTTCCGGGAGCGCAAGGCTCGGCACCGGTCATGCAACGTTACTTTATCGGCGACTCGCAGAGCATGATCGCATGGCGAATGTTCACAGTGCCGTGGGCGACTGACGAACGTATCGAGAATCTACGGAACATGCCAGATGCTCAAGGAGGACTTAGAGCAGCCGGTGACCCCGGCGTGTTCCATCGTCCACATGGCAGTGTTTTTTATGGCACCAAAATCCCGGACTTACAGAACATTCGTTACAGTCGATATCTCGATGCAACAGGAACGCACCGGAATCGCGGCCCGGAGGATGTGGCTCGATACGCGGCTTTTATAAACGGCGCAGATCCGATGGACTTCGGACCGTATCGGATTCTCACGGATGAGCAGCGTCGACTTCGTTTCCGATATGCGGATGAAGTTCTTTATGCGATCGGCGTGTACCTCATGTCGCTCGAACCTCCCAGGAACCCCGACGTAGCGGCCAAAGCAACGCTGGATCGCGGGGCCGAGGTCTTTCGCCGCGAAGGGTGTGCGAACTGCCATGTGCCTCCCGACTATACCAGCGGCAAACTCACTCTCGCCGAAGGTTACGAACCTCCACGCGACCACCCGAATCGCGACGATATTCTGCCGATTTCCGTCGGTACCGACCCTTCGCTTGCTCTCAAGACTCGCAAAGGCACCGGCTTTTACAAGATACCGTCGTTGCGAGGCGTCTGGTACCGCCCGAGGCTACTGCACGATGGATCGATCGCAAGCCTTGAAGAAATGTTCGATGCGTCACGGCTGAAAGCCGACCACGTGCCCGGGGGCTGGAAAGGGCCCGACGTAACGGAACGCGCGATCCTTGGCCATCGTTTCGGCCTGGAGATAACGCCGCAGGATAAGGCAGCGCTACTGGCGTTCCTGCGAAGCTTGTGAGATCCGTTGGGGAATGGCGATCCGTTCACGAATGGGCGCCGCATTATATGTGCCGAAAGAGATGCACCAATGAATGTCATCGAACTGCCTGAGGTCCTCCGTAGTAAGCCTGGTTGGGGCGAATTCGTCGACAAGTTGAAAACAGCGATGGCAGATGAATACCGGCTTGATTCCGTAACTGTGGTTCTAAGAGAAATGACAGCTGAAGAAGCCCGCGAGAATGAGTCAGAACTGCTCACCTTCAGTCAACAAAGCCAGCGCTTTGAATTGGCGCTGCAGCGGGACGTGCCGTTTCCCGCTGCCTGGAAAATCGCAGACCGAATCGACTCCTTCCTTAATCCGGATGCGGGCGGAGACGGGTGAAACCTGGGCACTCACCCTGCAGACGCGATCCGATCCTGCGAGCCATCATCTTGCAATCATTCCGCTATTGGCAGTCCGCCCGAGTTATCGCATTCAAAAACGCCGAAAGGCGATAGCTCTGTCTAGTGTTCGTCTTCGGGGGTATCCCGCAGAATCCGGATTGTGCCCTTGAAGCACGTGCCGGCAGGTGCGCCATCGCAGTTGGTCATCCTTTGGAATCGAACCCGGACTCGCGCACCGATTCGCAATCCATCCATGATGACGCCCTCCAACAGGCCAAGACCCGCAGCATTCGACCCGCCCTGGATGAGCGCCGTGAAGGAGCGGTTACCCGCCGAGACTTTATAGACTGGCCAGAGTTGAGCAATGCTGCCGTCGCTACCGGCACTCCTTCATCTTCTCGGAGGTCAAGCCTTGTCCCCAGCGTCCAGGTTTCTTTTCGGGAAGATTCACAAACGGGCAATCAAGTGTCACAACTAGGTAGGATTGGGCGGCGTTCAGAATTGAGCCAGCGCGTACAGAGATCAGAAAATTGACTCGTACTCGGTGGGAGGGTCGCCTCGAACTCTTCGAGCGCCCGACTCGACAGCTTTCTCGTCCGGGAGTGGTGTGGGCGAGCCGTTTATCTTTCCTATCTCATCATCTTGTTTGCGTTTGGCAGGCGGCTGTTGTTTGTCCCGACTCCCGACATCCGTTTCAGAAGCCGGGCGTCCGGCACTATCCCTGTCCGGCATAGGTTTTCCCTC
>DASTBJ010000690.1:0-4695 GCA_035712125.1 Terriglobia bacterium | reverse complement strand
TTTCCAATCTCGGATTTGAAATGCGGGATTCGTCCAATTTCAAAATTTCTTCAACCGTCTCACCCCGATTTCAATGTTGTACTACTGACCGCGCTGGCCCCGCCCACCGGCCGGCGCGCCGGGAGCAGCAGCACCGCCCCTCGCTCCGGGAGCGGCCCCTCCGCCGCGTCCACCGCGCCCTCCAGTTCCCTCAGGCGGAGGCGGTTGAACGGCCCAGGCGACCAACTGCGCGCCGCCGCCCGGCGGGCCCTGAGCGGCGTGAACGATGTACTGCTTTCCACCGTGCATGTACGTCATCGGGATTCCCGTTGCACGCCCGGTATTACCCGCGGGAGATGCGTTAGGCATCGGAGCTTCCCATATCGGTGCGCCTGTTCGCTTGTCGTACGCATGGAGTATGGCCTGACCACCGGAACCCTCGGTCGCAATCAGGAAATTCTTTGTGACCAGGAGGTGCGCCTGCGACGGCGAGCCTGTAGGCGGCGCATTCATCACACCCGCAGCTTCAAGCTGGGCCTTGATGTTGGGTGGAGTTCCACCGTTCGGAATCTGAAACGCGATCTCACCCTTGTTCATATCGTAGCCCGTGATCCGTCCATAGGGCGGCTTCAGAATGCGAAGCCCCTGCACAGTCGGTACACCGCCACCCATCGTGTAGTCCGGAGGGACGTCGGGGTCGGCAGGATTGAACGGTCCGGTACGTTCAGTCGTATTGAATCCAACGTTCGTTGGATTCGTGGCGGACCCCACGTAGACAAAACCCGTTTCAGGATCCGACGCGCCGGACTGCCAGTTGGCACCGCCACCAAAGCCCGGAACGGCGATGGTTCCACGACTCGCATTCGGTCCAGTCGTGATCAGAGTGCCCGGCGTGTAGATCGGTCCAAGCTTGTAACCTTCAAGCGCCTGTAGCGCTGCGGCACGCAGAGCCGGAGTGAAATCGATCAAGCTGTCCGGCCCGATTCCGTGAACATCGAACGGAGGTGGCTTGGTCGGGAACGGCTGTGTCGGCGAGGTCCATTCGCCTTTGACATCGGTCTGTGGCACCGGCCGCTCCTGGATCGGAAATATCGGGTCTCCGGTAACACGGTCGAATACATAGGCAAACGCCTGCTTCGACAGCTGCACCACTGCCCTTCGGGGTTTGCCGTCGACGGTGAGGTTGATCAGTATGGGATGAGGCGGCATGTCGTAATCCCAAACGTCGTGATGAACCAGCTGGAAGTGCCAGACCCTCTTGCCGGTCCGGATATCGACGGCTACCAGACTGTCGGAGAAGAGATTGTTGCCCGGCCGGTGTCCACCATAGGCATCGTTGGTTGCGGATTCCACGTTCAGATAGACGTAACCGAGTTCGGTATCGACGGAGAACGGTCCCCATACGCCCGCATTTCCCGTGTATTCAGCGGAACCGCCCTGCCAGGTGTCGTAACCGAACTCGCCCTTGCGCGGAATGGTGTGAAAGACCCACTTCTTCTTGCCGGTTCGAACATCGAACGCCATCACATCGCCGCGCACATTGGTCGTCGGCACACGTCCACCGCCCGGACGCAAAGCGGGACCAATGACGACCGTGTCGTGCGAGATGACAACGGGTGAGCTGTTGCCGATCTTCCCGATCGGATCTTCCTTCGCTCTCAGGTCCAGTTCCTTAAAGAGATCGACATAGCCACCGGTGCCGAAGGTGGGAACAGGAAGGCCCGTCTTCGCATTGAGCGCGACGAGCTGGAATCCTGGTGTCGCAAAGACGATGCGTTCATCGCCGCGGCCGTCAGTCCAATAGGCAACCCCGCGGTGGATCTTGCGCGGTGCCTGGTCAAACCTGGCGCCTTCGTTGGGTCTGAACATCCAAAGTGTTTCGCCCGTGCCCGCATCCGCAGCGATGACGAATCGCCTCTGGTCCATCGTGAAATAGAGAACGCCGTTAACCATGATGGGCGTGGTTTCGCTTCCGATCACGGGACTGGGCACGAGGCTGTCGGACTTCCATATCCAGGCGACTCTCAAATCCTTGATGTTCTCCCGATTAATCTGATCCAGGGGCGAGTAACGCGTGCTGCCTTCATCGCCTCCGTAGACTCGCCACTCGCCATTCTTCGCTCCCTGTTGAGCGATCAACGGAAGAATCACCACGAGACTTACCGAAAGTCCGTACAAAACGCGCAGGAGCCGTTGCTTCATCGCCGTCCTCCCTAAGGTGTCTGGGTTTGTGGCGAACTGTATATACCGATTTGGGGCTGGAAGGAAGAAAATGAAGGCCGCTTCCGGGCAATAGGCGATTGGCCGAGCGACCCGGAAACGAAATCTGCGATTGGATAAGGACAACAGTCATTGGAGATTAGTCATCAAGGATCCGTGTCCTCTCAATGTTCGGCTATCCGATGACTGTTGTACTTATCCAATCGCAGATTTGCTTCTTTTACGGTGCTCCGCATTTCATTTGGGGGAACGAGGCGCCTTGCCCCGAGCCCCTACTGCGGTTCGCCATCGGGCGCAGGCTGACCGCCGCGAGCGCCGCCTCTGGCCCCACCACCGGCAGGAGCCGCTGGGGCGGCACCGGGTGCGCCAGGAGCGCCGGCCGCTCCGCGTCCGCCTCCGCCACGACCACCCCGACCGCCACCAGCGCCTGCAGGAGGGGCCGGCGCGATCGTCCAGGCGACAAGCTGTGCGCCGCTACCCTGCGGACCACGTGCAGCATGGATGATGTACGGCCGGCCCTGGTGAACATAGGCACTCGGAATCGCAGTCGCTGGGCCGGCGGGCATGTTGGACTGCCAGAGGGGCGCTCCGGTCTTCTTGTCGTAGGCGTGAAGGATAGGCTGACCGCCAGATCCCTCGGTCGCGAACAGGAAATTCTTCGTCACGAGCAAATGCGCCTGTGAAGGCGATCCGGTCGGCGCGACGTCCTTTACTCCGGCAGCTTCGAGTGCCGCTTTGATGTTCGGCGGAGTGTCGCCGTTGGGAATGGTAAACGCGATGTCGCCTTTATTCATGTCGTAGCCCGTAATTCGACCATAGGGAGGCTTCAGCAGGCGGAGCCCATTGACCGTGGGGATTCCGGCAGTAGCCTGACTCATTTCGGCCGAATCCGGATCCGCGGCGTTGTAGTTTGCATTCGGTCTGTTGCCGATTCCCGTCGGGCTGGTATTGGATCCCACATAGACGAAACCGGTTTCCGGGTCAGCAGCGCCCGACTGCCAGTTGGCGCCGCCGCCGTAACCGGGAACCTGAATCGTGCCGCGCATTGCGTTTGCTCCAGTCGTGACGACAACCGGAGGCGTGTACACAGGTCCGATCCGCCACCCCTCGAGAGCCTGCGTTGCAGCTGCGCGCAGGGCCGGCGTGAAATCGATCAGATCATCGACGGTAATCCCCTGCCGATCAAATGCCGGCGGCTTCGTCGGATGCGGCTGGGTCTTTGCGCTCCACTCACCCGGAATGTCGGTCTGCGGAACGGGGCGCTCTTCGATCGGCCATATGGGTTTGCCCGTCACCCGGTCGAAGACGTAGGCGAAGGCCTGCTTGCTCAACTGGACCACGAGCTTGCGCCGTTGCCCATCGATCGTCGCATCGAGAAGAATCGGATGGGGCGGAGCGTCGTAATCCCAGATGTCGTGGTGAATCATCTGGAAGTACCAGAGCATCTTTCCTGTCTTGATATCCACGGCAATCAGACAATCCGAATAAAGGTTGTCGCCGGGACGAGCGCCGCCCCACAGATCGTTCGTGGGGGCTTCGGTATTCAGATAGACGACGCCCAGTTCCGGATCTGCAGAGAACGGTCCCCACACTCCCACGCTTCCCGTGTATTCCGCGGAACCGTTGAGCCAGGTTTCATAACCCTTCTCGCCCTTTCGTGGAATGGTGTGGAACACCCACCTCTTCTTGCCCGTGCGAACATCGTAAGCGAGCACGTCTCCCTTGACATTGGCTTTGGTCGGGCGGAGGTGGGCCGGCCCCACGACGACGACGTCATTGGAAATGACGACCGGGGAACTGTTGCCGATTCTCCCGTTCGGATCGCCTTTGTAGTCGAGGTCGAGGTCTTTCATCATGTCGACGATTCCGTTTGTGCCGAAACCGGGTACGGGCACGCCGGTCTTGGCGTTCAACGCGATGAGATGGAATCCTGGGGTTGCGAAGACGATGCGCTCGTCGCCCCTGCCGTCAGTCCAGTAAGAAACGCCGCGATGGATCTTGCGGGGTGCGCCATCGAACCGCGCGCCTTCATTGGGGCGATATACCCAGATCGTTTCTCCGGTGCCTGCGTCGGCAGCGACGATAAACCGCTTCTGGTCCATGGAGAAGTAGATCACGCCGTTGACCATGATCGGCGTCGTTTCGCTCGATGCCTGAGGATTGGGCAAAAGGCTGTCGGACTTCCACACCCATGCGACGCGCAGGTCCTTAATGTTTTCCCGCGTGATCTGATCCAGGGGCGTATAGCGCGTGCTGCCCTCGTCACCACCGTAGGCCCGCCATTCGCCGCCTTTCGCACCCTGTTGCGCCAGAATGGGAAGCATCGTCAACAGAGTGATCGCGAGCACACCCAGAATCAGTTGAAGCCGTCGCATATCGCCAAGTCCTCCAAGGCCACTGTTTAATTATCGAAACTGTTTATACGGATTCAGACGCAAGCCTTCTCCCTACTTCTTGTCCGGCAGAGCGTATACGTACATGGCGAATCCGGTCTGC
>DASTBJ010000689.1:0-13520 GCA_035712125.1 Terriglobia bacterium | reverse complement strand
TCATCATCGGCGTCGCTCTGGCTGTCGCCGCAGTGCCTGAGGGATTGCCGGCTGTCGTCACCGCTGTTCTTTCGATGGGCGTCCAGCGGATGGCTCGAAGAAAGGCGATTGTTCGTCATCTGGCCGCTGTCGAGACACTGGGCTCGGCGACAGTCATTGCGTCGGACAAGACGGGAACCCTGACAAAAAACGAAATGACTGTCCGTGTGCTGGTTACGGCCAGCGGCCGGATCACGTTCACGGGTACCGGGTACGCTCCCGAGGGCGAGGTTCGCGCCGATAGCGGCGGTGGGCTCGACGGTCCCGTCAGAGCGGAATTGACGCGAGCGCTCGCAGCAGCGGACCGGGCAAATAATTCCGTTCTGCAGGAACACGAAGGGCGATGGATTGTTCGGGGCGATCCAACCGAAGGCGCTCTCATCGTCGCTGCCCGCAAGGCCGGGTGCGAGGCCGCGCAACTCGATGCAAGGCTCCAGCGTGTCGGCGAAGTCCCGTTTTCATCCGAACGCAAGCTGATGAGCACGGTGCACACCGATGCTCAACGTCTGGAACGCTTCGTCGTCTTCACAAAGGGCGCTCCCGACGTGCTCCTGGCGAAGTGTTCTCATGAACTTGTTGGGGAGCAGTCGCGCCCTCTGACAGAACCGCGCCGGTCGGAAATTCTTGCGATCAATGAAAGCCTTGCCGGAGAAGCCCTGAGAACTCTCGGCGTGTCGATGCGTTCGCTTCCGAAAGAAACTTTTCAAACGAAAGACATCGATGCAGGGATAGAACACGAGCTGGTCTTTCTGGGGCTGATTGGAATGATTGATCCACCGCGCGAGGAAGCGAAAGACGCCGTCGCTCGCACAAAGGCTGCCGGCATTCGTCCTTTAATGATCACGGGAGATCATCCCAGGACAGCCGTGGTCATTGGCCAGCAGCTTGGTCTCATTGACGATGGCAAAACGCTGACGGGCGTGGAAATCGAAAAGCTCGATGACGCTGCCGTTGCGAACGCCGTTAAGAACACATCCGTGTACGCGCGGGTTAATCCGCAGCATAAGCTGAGGATCGTGACCGCGCTCCAGAGTTCGGCCGCGGTGGTCGCGATGACCGGCGACGGCGTCAACGACGCGCCTGCCCTGAAGAAAGCGGACATCGGCGTCGCGATGGGTATTACTGGAACGGATGTCTCAAAGCAGGCCGCCGATATCATCCTGGCTGACGACAACTACGCTACGATCGTCGCTGCGATCGAGGAAGGCCGGACGATCTTCTCCAACATCCGGAAGTTTCTCCGCTACCTTCTTTCCTCCAACATCGGCGAAGTACTGACTATGTTTCTGGGCGTGCTTTTTGCCGATCGCATCGGTCTCCTTGCTGAAGATGAAACCATCCCGCTGCCTTTGCTGGCGACACAGCTTCTGTGGATCAACCTTGTAACCGACGGCGCACCCGCGCTAGCTCTTGGCGTAGACCCGCCAAACGAAGGCACCATGGCGAAACCACCGCGGCCCGTTGACGAACCGGTCATCACACGCGACATGTGGTTCGGCATCCTCCTGACCGGAGTCGTTTTTGCCATCGGAACACTACTGATGCTCGACGCGAGCCTGCCCGGCGGCCTTATCGAAGGCGCCGGCAACATCCGCTACGCCCAAACCATGGCGTTCACGACCCTGGTGTTCTTGTCCCTGTTTGCCGTGTTCAATGCGCGATCGGATGAACGGAGCGCCTTCAGCGGGCTCTTTTCCAACCTCTGGCTGTGGGGCGCCGTCGGTTTTTCACTGGGCCTCCAGGTGCTCGTGATTTACACACCATTCCTGCAGAAGGCTTTCTCAACGACCGCTCTGACTTTGAGTGACTGGCTTCAGTGTGCTCTTGTGGGAAGTTCGGTGTTGTGGATCCGGGAGTTGACCAAGCTGGTGTTGCGCCAAATGAAAGCGCCTCGATAAGACTGCGCGCTATACCGTCACCCGTGCACCCGACGAAAGCTGCGGCGGACGGAACGACCGCTCTCCAATCTGCTGGCGCCACATGGCGTAGTACAGACCCTTCAATTCAAGCAAGTCCTCGTGACGGCCGGATTCGACGATCCGCCCCCGCTCGAGCACATAGATCCTGTCGGCGTGCAAGACGGTCGAGAGCCTGTGGGCAATCAGGATAGTGATCAGGTCCTTGCGCATGGAAACGTCACGTATGGTGATCGTGATCTCCTCCTCGGTCAGCGAATCCAGCGATGACGTGGCTTCGTCGAAGACCAGTAACCGAGGACGTCGCAGGAGCGCCCGTGCAATGGACAACCGCTGCTTCTCGCCGCCGGAGACCTTTACTCCACCTTCCCCAATCACCGTATCCAGACCCTTGTCGGCTCGGGCCATCAAAGATTGACACGCCGCTTTCTCGAGCACCTCCATACACTCTGCGTCAGTGGCCGCAGGGTTGACGAACAGGAGGTTTTCGCGGATCGAGCCCGAAAACAGTTGCGTGTCCTGCGACACCAGCCCGATACGCTCGCGGAGATGGTCGACCTCAATCTCGTCATAAGAAACGCCGTCGTACCGGATGTCTCCGCCCTGGGGACGATACAGCGCCACCAGGAGTTTCACGAGTGTGGTCTTACCCGACCCTGAAGGGCCTACAAACGCGACGGTTTCTCCAACGTCGACGTGGAAAGAAATCCCGTCGAGCGCGTTCGTCGTCCCCGTCTGATGCCGGAATGTGACGTCGTCGAATTCAATGCGATCAAGCGGGCCCGCCGCGACAGGATGCGCCGGACGTGGCTCCTTGTCCATTTTGAGGATGTCCTCGAAATTCTTCAGGGAGACCTCCGTCTCGCGGTAAACGTTGATCATGTTCCCGAGTTCCTGAAGTGGCCCGAAAATAAAGAACGAGTAGAACCACAGGGCCATAAATTGACCTACGTTGATCCGGCCCGTGTACATGAGATAGAACATCAGCCCGAGAATGCCTGTCCGGAGGGCATTCACGAACGTCCCCTGGATGAAGCTGAGACTCCGGACAAACTTTACCTTGTTCAATTCCAGCCCGAGGATCTTGACCGTCGCGCTGTTCAGCCTTTCGATTTCCTGCTTCGCCAGACCGAGGCCCTTGACCAGTTCGATATTGCGGAGTGACTCCGTAGTGGATCCCGCCAGCGCTGTCGTCTCCTTGACGATTTCCTTCTGAACCTTTTTGATTTTTCGGCTCAGGGCGAAGCTCAACAACCCAAGGATCGGTATCGTGGCGAAGTAAATGGGCGCGATGATCCAGTGCACGGCATACGCGTAGATGACGACGAATATGATCCCGACGACCGACGTGAACAACACATTGACGAACAGATTGATCAGTCGTTCGACATCCGTCCGAACTTTTTGAAGTTTGCCGAGCGTCTCACCGCTTCGCTGATCTTCAAAAACCGAGTATGGGAGGTCCAGCGAGTGCTGGATTCCGTCCGCGTAGATCTGAGCCCCAACACGCTGCGTGATGACGTTGGTGAAATAATCCTGGAAGTTCTTCGCCACCCGCGACACGAACGCAACGCCGACAACCGCAGCGAGCCAGCCGAAAACACCGCGGTAATACTGGTCCGCGGGGATTTTAGCGGCGTCCACGGCGTAGTCTTGAATGAGGATTCCCATGATGAGGGGATCCAGCATGGAAAAGACCTGATTGATCGTTGCCAGAACCAGGGTCAGAAAAACCAGAGACTTATACCGTTTCAGATAGGAGAGAAGAAGTTTCATCCTTACTACTAGTGCGTCATTGCATAGAGAACAAAGTTAATGCCAAGTCGAAGCGCTTCGGCCGAAGGGCGAAGCTTGTAGACGGGTTCGTCAATTTTTTCCCAGAAATCGCCCACGTCATTGTTATAGCAGATCATCACAAGCAAAGTGCCGTCATCGTCGACCACTCCCCAGAATTCGGCCGGAGCATTCACGTCGTAGGGCGATTCCACATGAAGGTTGTCGATGGTGTAGAACGTCCGGAGAATCGTGTGATCTCCGGTTAGCCTCTGGATCGGCCGATCGGGAAACACCAGGTCCATGTTTTCTTTCATTACGGCGAACTGACGCGCATTGTCGAAATCGTCCAGCATCACGAAGCCGCCGCGGTCGACAAATTCGCGGAAGTTTTTGACCTCGGTATCCGACAGGTACATTTGGCCGGGTTCGGAGATATAGCCGAAGGGATACTTAAAGATCTCCTCGCTTTCGAGCGGAACGATCTTGTACGACATCCTGTCGACGTTCAATCCCGTGGCTTCCGACATGATCTGGTTAATGTGCTCTTCGGCAGCCGGGTAATCATGATTCCATCCGCCGCCGGACGAGTACTGCCAGCGCGCAAAAATGAACTCCGTCTGCGAAACATCGAAGTTCTGCGGGATACGGCCACCACTCCTGCGACCACCTCCGAACTGCCCGAACGCCAGAGTCGAAAGCAGCACAAGTAGAAATACCCCAGGAGCAGTGCGCGCTTTGGACATGCGCAGTATTGTAGGACGGCCGTAATTCACGGCTATAGGAAATTCCGGAAAGCGTTATACTCCCGCCGGTTGTAACCACATCCCAAAGGAGTCCTCATGAGGGCGAGCTTCCGTCTACTTCCCTATTTCGCTGTAATGGTGCTGGTCTGGGCCATGAGCATTACGCTGGCGCAGAACCCGCCTGCGGCCTCGACCGCTGGTCCGGCAACGCAGGGAGTCGGACTTATTCGCAATGAGCCGGGTGCCTACGCGGGGTACACGCTGATATCGCCGCTGCAATCGCGATCCACATTCCTGATCGATATGACGGGCCGCGTGGTGAAAACGTGGGAAACGGACTCGACTCCTGCAAGCCTCGCTTACCTTCTCGAGAGCGGCAATCTGCTTCGCGCGGGCCTCGCGCCGAACGCGCCATTTGGACGCACGGCGGGGGGCGGAGGCAAGATGCAGGAGTTCAATTGGAACGGGGAGTTGGTGTGGGACTATACCTGGGGTACAGCAACCGCCACGCAGCATCACGATTTCCTGCGCATGCCGAATGGAAATATCATGCTCCTGGTAAAGGAGAGAAAGACCGCAGCCGAGTCGATTGCAGCCGGCCGCATTCCATCGACTGTTGAAGGCACCGAAGTCCAGCCCGATAGCCTCGTGGAGATCAAGCCTTCAGGGAAGAATGGTGGAGAGGTCGTGTGGGAATGGCGCCTCTGGGACCACCTTATCCAGGATGTCGACAATACCAAAGCCAATTACGGGGACGTCGCTGCTCATCCCGAACGCGTGGACATTAACTACAACGTTGTGGCCGGTCAGCGCGCCAATCCCGACTGGACGCACTTCAACTCCGTGGCCTACAACGCGGAACTGGATCAGCTCGTCGTGAGTCTTCGAAACTTCAGCGAGATCTGGATCATCGACCACAGCACCACTACGCGCGAAGCGGCGGGCTCAACGGGTGGCCGCAGCGGTAAAGGCGGTGATCTGCTCTATCGCTGGGGTAATCCGCGGGCGTACCGTGCCGGGACTGCGGCCGATCAGCGCCTGTACGGCCAGCACAATGCGCACTGGATTCCGAAAGGGCTTCCGGGTGCGGGGAATCTGCTGATTTTCAGTAATGGCGACACACGTCCCGGAAGCCGGTACTCCACGGTCGAAGAGATCGTGTTGCCAGTCGATGCCAGAGGGCGCTATGCACTCGCGTCGGATAAGAAGTTCGGCCCGGACCGCGCGTCGTGGACATACTCGGCGCCCAATCCCACCGACTTTTATTCCGTCAACATCTCGGGCGCACACCGGCTGCCAAATGGCAACACTCTGATCTGCTCCGGCGCGCCGGGCTTTATTTTCGAGGTGACGCCACAGAATAGGGTCGTGTGGCAATACAACGTGCCGGGCTTTGGCGGCCGCGGTGGACCGAATGCACGAAACGTTTTCCGCGCTTATCGCTTTGGACCTGATTTTCCGGGTTTCGCGGGTAAGACGCTGATTCCCGGAAAGACGCTCGAGGAGATGGCGCAATAAAAATCGGGGCCAGGCCCCGATTTTCCCGGCCCCGATTTTTCTCGAACGCGTCAGTACACCGCCACGATCGGTTCGCGTCCCATAAAAACGCGTCCCGCTTCCTCCCAGGTGTGCGGCGCAACCGTGAAATGGTGCGTCAGCGCTTCCGCATCGCGCGCGTGCCGCTGGAGCGGAGCCGTGAGATAAATCGAGCTTCCTCCCGCCAGTGTATTTGCGATTCGGGTCACCGATGCCGCGGTCTCCACCGCGTGCGTTGCTGCAATGTGCCCCACCGCAAGCTCCTGCTTCGTCGGGACGCTGCCGCCCGATACGTTTCGCCACATGCTCTCCACGGTTTCGTAGAGGAGGCAACGCGCGGCCCGCAGCCCGGCTTCGGCACGCGCCACGTCCACGTGGACGACAGCCTTTTCCGCGAGAACCTGGCTATAAAGCGTAGGAGTCTTTGAGGGCGCGATGTCGCGGAGTTCGTCCAGGGCTGCCCGCGCAATCCCGAGACCGACCGCAGCCAACTCAAACGTAAAGAAAATCAACGGCGGCATCTGACACAGCGGCTCTTTCCGATGATCGGCAGGATCAAGCAATGCGAAAAGGCGATGCTGCGGCACGAAAACGTTTGTCGCGCTGAAATCATTGCTGCCGGTGCCGCACAGTCCGCTCACGTGCCACGTGTCATGGATGACAACCTCGCGCACGGGCATACAGACGTGAACAACTTCAGGACCCGTCGCTGTCATGCGAAGCTTGCCGTTTTCCATAACAACGCATCCAGCCCACACCCAATCGCAATGCGTGATGCCGCTCGCGAAGGACCATCGCCCGTTGACGATCATGCCCCCATCGGCGCGGACAGCCGCGCCCGCAGGCGCCGCGATCCCCGCGGTTGGTGCCGCCGGGTCTGCGAACACTTCCCGGGCTCCGGTCTCATTCATGTAGCCGGACGAAACGTTGCTGGCTATGCCGATCATCGCGCACCATCCGGCGGACCCATCCGCCGCAGCGATGGCTTCAATCGTGTTGAGAATTTCGACGGGCTCGGCTTCTTCGCCACCTATGGCGCGCGGAACGGCGAGACGAAACATTCCGGTGGCACGCATCGCCGCGGCAACATCACGAGGCAATTGCCGCGCTTTCTCGATTTCAGCGCGTTGTCTGCGAATCTCCGGAAGAAGGCTTTGAATACGGTTCGGCACGCCGATGGATTGGGCTGCTTGTCCTGGCATGGCTTGTTACCTCACTTCGTTACTCCGATTCAGGGAGTCGGCTTTGGTTTGGGCATCGTGTCCACGCGGATCAGTTTCAGCGTGAGACCGCCGTTTCCCTGCACGAATGCATACACCGCATGAGACTCTCGTGACGGACAGCACAACGCATCGGTTCGGCTATAACGCGAAAACGTCGCGAGAATGTTTCCGGATGCGGAAATGCTAACCCGTGTGAGCGCACCATCTTCTCGTGAGTTCATCAGCGTCGGCGATAGCTTGCCCATCAGGCGGCCGTCGAGGAAAACGAATGCCTGAAACTGCCGAGGCCGGCACATTCCATCGTAGGAAAGGAGGGCCTGGATGACTTCTATCGTCCCTCCGTTGACGCGCTTTCCTGTCGTTGACGTGCTTAGTCTCCAGCCTTGACCGACGACGACACGATCCGCAGGCGTTTGCGCGGCGCGCAGCGTCGCATCGCACCGTGGATTCGTTCCTTCGTTTTTGACTGGAGGCACTGTTGAAAGGGACAGGTTCAAGTCCGCAGTCTTGTCGAGCCAGGATCCCGGCTCTTCCTTAGGCAGTTGCCCGGCAAACAAGAAAGCAGCGATCCAAATGGAAGCAAGGCTCATAGTGCCTCCCAAAATCAGTCACCCGAGATCGTGTGCGCCACCATGATACCAATAGAAAATCAGTGCCAGACTAGCCGTTTCCATTTTTGTGAGCGGGGACAGGACAGGCAAATCGAACGCTCTAGACTCCCACCTCCGCGAACTCTGGAGCATACCGCACCAACCCACGAACTCCTCGCAAGGCGGCTGGCTTTAGTTCCAGCGCCATGAATGCGTCGGCGGCGTTGTACTCATTATCGAGACCGAAATCCTTAGCTCTGGAAAACCCAAACCGCGGGTAGTAGCTCGTATGCCCCAATACCACGACGACGTCATAGCTACCCTGAACGCAGACATCCAATCCAGCGCGCGCGAGTTGGGATCCAATACCACGGTTCTGATACTCCGGCAGGACCGCCAAAGGTGCTAAACCGATTCCACGAAAATCCTCCGGTGCTTGTGAAATCGTTATGGGCGAAAACATGATGTGACCGACGACTTTATCTCCTGCCACAGCAACCAGACTTATGGACGCCTTCTTTCGCTCGCGCAGAAGGTCGACAAGATTCGCAGCATCGGCATCCCCAAACGCTCGCACATGGACTTCACGGATTGCCACGCGGTCATCAGGTCGTTCGCTGCGAATCTCGACTATCACGGTCGTTGCGCCCTTCCCGTGAGCCGTGAGTGCAGTTTCCACAATGCCGTCCGCTCTCCGTCGTACCGGATTATGTGGTACGCGAAAACGAGTACGTTGAATGGGGCTCTCGCCATACGGTATTTCCTCTAGCGGGAATATGTCAGACGACCAACCAATTGGCGACGACCAAAAGCCAGAGGCCAGAGTGGCTGTTGCTATTTTTTCGCGATCCAAAAAATGGAAACAGCCACTCTGGCCCCGATTATTTCTTCCTGGTCTTGGCGGTACGCTCTTCTTCGATGGCGGCCTGGGCGGCGGCAAGGCGCGCGACCGGCACGCGGTACGGTGAGCAGCTGACGTAGGACAGGCCGATCCGATGGCAGAACTTCACCGAGTCGGGATCACCGCCGTGTTCGCCGCAGATTCCCAATTTAAGATCCTTACGAACGCGGGTTCCTTTCTCGACCGCCATCTGCATGAGCTGGCCGACGCCCGACTGGTCAATCGTGGCGAAGGGATTCTTCTTCACGATCTCCAGCTCCGCATAAGCGGGAAGGAACGACCCGGAATCGTCGCGGCTCATCCCGAGGCTCATCTGTGTGAGATCGTTCGTACCGAAGCTGAAGAACTCGGCTGTTTCCGCGATTTCGTCTGCCGTTAACGCGCCGCGCGGCACTTCGATCATCGTGCCGACGAGATAGTTCAGGCGGGTCTTTTTCTCGGCCATGACTTGCTTCGCCACGCGGTGCACGACTTCGACCTGAAGATCCAGCTCCTTCTTGAAGCCCACCAGGGGAATCATAATTTCCGGCTTCGCCTTGACGCCGGAGGCCTGCACCAGCGCGGCCGCCTCAAACACGGCGCGCGCCTGCATCTCTGAAATCTCGGCATGAACGACACCCAGGCGGCATCCGCGGAAGCCGAGCATCGGGTTGAACTCATGGAGCTCCTGAACGCGCTGCCGGACTCTCTCGACCGACACGCCCATTTTCTTTGCCAGGTCCGCCTGCGCGTTCGCTTCTTGTGGGAGGAACTCGTGCAACGGCGGATCCAGGAAACGGATGGTGGCGGGATAACCGTTCAACGCCTTGAAGATTCCCACGAAATCCTCTCGCTGGTAAGGCAGCAGCTTCGCTAAGGCCTTCGTCCGGTCCTCGACACTCTCCGCAAGAATCATCTCGCGCATCGCATCGATACGCTGGCCTTCAAAGAACATGTGTTCCGTTCGACACAACCCGATTCCGGTCGCCCCGAAGGCTACGGCATTCGCCGTCTGCTCCGGTGTGTCGGCATTCGTGCGGACCTGCAGGCGGGACACCTTTGAGCACCAGTCCATCAACTGCTTGAACAGGCCGTAGGTCTTGCTCTCTTTCGGATTGAGAGATTCCTCGACCAGCACCTGAACAACTTCAGATGCCGCAGTTTTGATTTCGCCCGGATAGACGTCCCCTACGGTTCCGTTGATCGACAGGTAATCTCCCTCGCGGTAGGTCTTTCCTTTCACTGTGACCGTCCGGGCCGCGTAGTCGATCTGCAGCTCACTCGCGCCGCACACGCACACCTTACCCATCTGCCGCGCGACCAGCGCCGCATGGGAGCTGACGCCGCCCTTCGCTGTCAGAATGCCCTCTGCCGCAATCATCCCGCGCAGGTCTTCAGGGGAAGTTTCGTTGCGAACGAGCAGAACACGTTCGCCTTTGGTTGCCGCGGCCACAGCACGTTCTGCATTGAAGTAGATCTGCCCTGACGCGGCTCCGGGTCCGGCGGGGAGACCCCGCGCAATGACTTCCGCTGACTGTACGGCTTTTCGATCAAATACCGGCGCCAGCAGCTGATCCAGCTGATCGGCGGGGACGCGCATCACGGCCGTCTTCCAGTCGATCAGCTTCTCTTTTTCCATCTCGACGGCGAAACGCACTGCAGCCAGGCCGGTTCGTTTGCCATTCCGTGTTTGAAGCATGAACAACTTGCCGTCCTGAATCGTGAATTCGAAGTCCTGGACGTCCTTGAAATGCTTCTCCAGCGTCACGCGGACCTTCTCGAGTTCCGCAAAAGGTTTCGGGAGGTGATTCTTCAACGCGGCTACAGGCTCTGGCGTTCTCACACCGGCAACCACGTCTTCGCCCTGCGCGTTAATCAGAAACTCACCGTAGAAAACCTTTTCTCCCGTCGCGGGATCGCGCGTGAATGCGACACCGGACCCCGACTGCTCCCCGGTATTGCCAAACACCATCGCCTGAACGTTGACCGCAGTTCCCCACTCCGACGGAATGTTGTATTTGCGCCGGTAGACAATCGCGCGGTCGTTCATCCAGGAGCCAAACACCGCGCTGATCGCGCCATCAAGCTGCCTCCAGGGGTCTGCCGGAAAATCCTTTCCGGTTCGCTCGCGCACAAGCATCTTGAAGCGGACAACGAGTTCCTTCAGATCGTCGGTTGTCAGCTTCGGGTCGTCGATGTCGGCGTGATAGCGCTCGTGTTTCAGGTTGTGAATCACGACTTCGAAGGGCTCGTGATCTTCATTGGCGCGTTTCTGAACGCCCATGACCACGTCGCCATACATCTGGATGAATCGCCGATAGCAGTCCCACGCGAACCGCTCATTCTTCGTTGCGGCTGCCAGCGCCAAAACCGTGTCGTCGTTCAGACCAAGATTCAGAATCGTATCCATCATGCCTGGCATGGAGTCGCGGGCACCGGAGCGTACCGACACCAGGAGCGGGAACTTCTTCTTATCGCCGAACGTGGTGCCCATGATCTTCTCGATATGGCCGATGCCGTTACGCACCATGTTCTGAAGTTCCTTCGGATAGGTCTTCCGGTTTGCATAGTAATAGGTGCAGACCTCTGTCGTGATCGTGAATCCCGGAGGGACCGGCAGGCCGATACGGCTCATCTCGGCCAGGTTTGCGCCCTTACCGCCGAGAAGCGGTTTCATCGTCCCGTCGCCGTCCGCCTTACCGTTGCCGAACAGATAAACGTACCTGGAAGTTTTTGCCAGTGCTCTTGTTGCTTTTGACATAGGTATTATTGCTTTCTCCTGACTTATTGTTTGAGCCTCTCGTCGAGGTAGCGCTCCAGCGCGTCCACAGCGATGCGATCCTGCAGCATGGTATCCCGATGTCGGACCGTGACCTGCTGGTCCTCGAGCGACTGGTGATCGACGGTCACACAGAATGGTGTTCCGATTTCATCCTGCCGGGCATAACACTTTCCGATGTTGCCGCTGTCATCAAACATCGATCGCAAACGTCCCGTCGCCTGAAGCTCACGTTTGATGCGTTTCGACATCTCGACCATATCCGGTTTGTTGCGCGCCAGAGGAATAACCGCCACCTTCACAGGCGCAAGGTCCGGGTGCAGGTGAAGGACGGTGCGTTCCTTGCCGCCTTCGAGTTTCTGATCTTCATAAGAATCCATCAGGAAGGCGAGGGTGATGCGATCCACGCCGCCCGAGGGTTCGATGACGTACGGAATCAAATGCTGATTTGTGGGCTGATCGAAATACGTCTGCTTCAGAACCGCGTGCTCGTTGGGAATAAACGAGCCATCCTTAAAGCCGGTTTTCCCGCCTTTGGTATGGCATGTCAGGTCGTAATCGGTGCGATTCGCAATGCCTTCGACTTCGTCGTACTGACGCCCTTCTTCTCTCTCTGGAAAGAAGCGATAGAGCAGATCGGTCGTTGCCTTGGCGTAGTGCGCGAGCTCTTCCGGGTTTTGAACGTACTCTTTGAGGTTCTCCGGACGGATACCGTACTTGTGATACCAGGAGACCCGGTCTGCGATCCAGCGACGGTGCCACTCTTCGTCCTGCCCCGGCATGACGAAGAATTCAATTTCCATCTGCTCGAATTCGCGAACACGAAAGATGAAGTTTTTCGGAGTGATCTCATTCCGGTACGCCTTGCCGATTTGCGCGATACCGAACGGGAGCTTTCGGTTTGTGGAATCTAAGACGTTCTTGAAGTTGACGAAGATACCCTGAGCGGTTTCGGGTCTCAGGTAGGCGAGGTTGTCATCGGATTCCACCGGACCGACCGTCGTCTTGAACATGAGGTTGAACGGCCGCGGCTCGGTAAAGTTATGCGTGCCGCCCTCCGAACACTTCTCAGCAGGATCGACGTGATCGGCGCGGAAGCGCTTCTTGCATTTCCGGCAATCGACGAGCGGGTCGGAGAACGTCGCTTCGTGACCGGAGTAGCGCAGGACGGCTCGATTCATCAGGATGGCGGCGTCGAGTCCCTCCATATCGTCACGTTCGTAGACATTCGCCCGCCACCAGGCCCGCTTGACGTTATTCTTGAGTTCGACGCCCATCGGGCCGTAGTCCCACGTGCCCTGAAGACCACCGTACAGTTCGCTGCCCTGAAAAAGGAATCCGCGGCGTTTGCAGAGTCCAACAATCTTGTCCATCGTGACGTTCATCGTTCGAAATAGTTCCTGATCCAGTATTGATTCAACTCGCGCAAATTCTTTGTTCCGCGTTCGTAATCTTCGGGCGGCGATCCTTCCAGGCGGTTCCTCAAAACCCAATACAGAACCGCGGGCACTTCCGACAGGAGCGCCACGCCGTTGGTGTGGTCGCAACTGCCGCAGATGACCGCTTGCAGTCCCCGGGCCAGATGCCGATCTTCAGCCAGATTGAGAGGCTTTGCACAGACCGAACAGTGAAACAGGTCTGGAAAAACTCCGGCAAGGCGCAGCATCCAAACTTCGAAATAGCAGGCCGCAATATCCAGAGGGCAATCGTCCTTGACGGCCTCCAGCATCATTCGGACCAGACGAAAAACCGCGTCGTGCGGCTGATGTTCCGGAAGAAAGCGATCGGTGAGATCGACCATATGTGCGGCGAAAACCGCGCGATCATAGTCGGCAAACAGGGCCATCGGCGAATCCAGAATTTCCGCGGACTGGATTCGCACAAGATCCCGATTCTCTTTCTCAAAGAACTGAATCCGGGAATGGGCCAGAGGCTCCAGCGCCGCGCCAAACCGATTCTTCATCTTGCGCGCGCCGTTGGCGACACCCCGAACCTTTCCGTGCTCCCGGCTGAAGAACGCCACGATCCGGTCCGCCTC
>DASTBJ010000688.1:0-2905 GCA_035712125.1 Terriglobia bacterium | reverse complement strand
GCTCGATCAGAAGCAACCGGGCCGGACAACTGCTCTTTTGATCGAGCAGGCTAAGGCGGTGCCGCGCGGCCGCCGCGCTGGAGCGACGGGAGCGGCTGCGGTTCTGATGACGGCTTTCGGGTTCATCCTGCTGATCGCCTGTGCCAACGTTGCGAATCTGCTGCTCGCGCGCGGATCCGCCAGAAGCCAGGAAATCGGAATACGTTGCTCGCTTGGCGCCAGCCGCGCCCGCGTGATTCGGCAGTTGCTCACGGAAAGTATGCTGCTGTCTCTTGCGGGCGGGCTGCTCGGTTCCGTGGTTGCGGTGTGGTCCTTTCAAAGCCTCGTCCTGCGCATCGTGCCGACGCTGATGCCAGCGTTCGTTGGGGACTTGAGCCTTGACTTTCGCGTGCTGCTGTTTGCCCTCACGCTGACCGTGGCCACAGGCCTGCTTTTCGGACTCGCTCCGGCGCTTCATTTGTCCAATCCCGATCTGCACGGCCCCTCAAACAGGGAACCCCCGGCGGCAGCGTCAGTCCAGCCGGTGGACGGCTGCGGGGAGCGCTCGTCGGCCTGCAGGTCGCGTTGTGCATGACGTTGATGATCGCGGCCGGACTGTTGTCGCGCGGACTTTATGCCACGTACACCGTCGACCCCGGCTTCGCCTACCGTGACGTCGCCTATGCAATCCTTGAGGAATTGGAATCGGAGGGATACGAACCCGCCGAGGCGGAGGCGCTGCTGGGGCGGTTGGTGGAGAATGTCGCCGCGATTCCCGGGGTGGTGGAGGTCGCGACCGTTCAACGAGAGCCGTTGGGAGACGACGTCGGCGGCATCAGGATTCGACGGCCCGATCAGGCAGAGAACGAATCCCATGAGGCGGAGATGAATGTGGTCTCAGCCGGGTATTTCTCTCTCGTGGAGATCCCAATCCTCCGTGGACGTACGTTCACGCAAGCCGAGGTCGCGGATGCACAAGTCGAGACCGGATCGCGTCCCGTGATCGTCAGCGAAGCGACGGCGCGAAACTTCTGGCCGGGCGTCAACCCGATCGGCCGGACGCTCCGGGAAGGGGAGAACACGTTGCAAGTTGTGGGCGTCGCCGCCGATGTGCAGGTCCTGACGATCGGACATGTCCCACCCTATTACGTTTACTTCCCCGGCCAGGGAGGACTGTTGTTCTTCAAGAGCCGAACGGATTTGGGCGCGACGATGTCGTCCGTCCGCGCGGCCGTACGAGCGCTCGATCCCGGTCTCGTGGTTGACGTGCTTCCACTGGAGTCCACTCTCGGCTACTGGCAGGGGCTGTCCCGTACGGTGACGGGCATTGGCGCCGGGCTGGGAATATTGGCGCTGCTGTTGGCGGCAGTCGGAATCTATGGCGTCGTTTCCTACTCTGTCAGAAAGCGCTACCGCGAGATCGGCATTCGCATTGCGTTGGGAGCAGGCACCGGCAATGTTCTCCGGACCATACTCCGCCAAACCATGCGGCCCGTCGTTATCGGAGCCGTCATCGGTGCGGGTGCTGCAACAGCTGTGTCGACCATCCTGTCGAGTGTGCTGTTCGGAGTAAGCCCCGCCGATCCTATTGGACTCGGAGGAGGCGCCTTCCTGGCGCTAGCTGTGGCGATCGGGGCAGGCGTCATCGCCGCCCGTCCCGCAACACAGGCCGACCCGACGACCGTATTGCGCAGCGAGTAGCCCTGCTCCGCCTGCGGTCTGTTGTTTACAGTCTTGGTGTGAGGGGAAACCCCGCTTACGGTGCCGGGTGCACTGCCTTCGGCAAATTCTTCAGACGGGCGCGGTACTCCGGATAGATTGTGGCGGCGCCTCCAAGCGTTGCCTCCTGCGGCAGATCGTGGGTTGCGGCATATTCGGCGATCCAGGGATTTTCGCCGTGAAAGTAGCTGGGTACAAAGCCGCGCGGATTTTCCCCTTCCTCGATGTATTCACACGGCCAGAACGGATTGAAGGCATTCGGATCGGGATTCAAATCGAATTCCTGACTCTTGACCACCGGTTCTTCGAGGAAAATCGGATCGTCGATCGCGTTGATATGTGTGAGCAGATTCCCTCTTCTGACGTAGTGCTCAATGACCGTAGACTCGTCGCTCACTGGAAAGACTCCGCGCCGCTGCCATCCATGTTTGATGTGGGTTGTCGTTACCGTCAGCATATTGCCCTCCCACACACCTGTTGAGAAACCCATCCATGTGTGTGGCGCGTTTGCCGACGGATGCGGACGGCCGTCCATCCAGATTGTGCGATGCTGCTGGTACGTGCTGATCGACTCATGGATCGCGATCAGCTGATGCGTTACCGGATCGCGTTCTTCCCAGATCCGCATGGCGAGCGGGCCGCGATGAATGTATCCAACCACATGAACCTGGCACTGATGCTCCGTAAGAGACAGGCGGCTCGGCCTAAATGAAAGGCCCCACTGCCGTCCGTAGTCGTTGGCGGGGAGGCCGGTGAAATCAGCGAGCGCTGAACCGGGACCACGGTCCGGTTCATCTTCGACGTACGGCCGGGGTGGCGCCCACACGCCTGTCAAATCGACTTGCGCATGCGCGGGCGCCGCCATCGACGCGAAGACGGCGATGCCGAAAAGCACGACGGTCACAGGGCGAAGAAATCCGGGATTCATGCACGCACTCTAGACCAGGTCATGCGCGCTTCGTAAGCGAAAATGATGCGGCGTTGAGAAGGTCGCTATTCGCGGTCTACCGCGAAGCGATACCCGACTCCATGAACCGTTTGCACGTAGACGGGGGTCTGCGGCTGCGGTTCTATTTTCTCCCTTACCCGGCGAATGTACACATCCACGCTGCGCGGCGTGACGGAGCGGTCATTACCCCACACCCGGTCCAGCAGGTGGTCTCTCGAAAACACCATCCCTGGATGTGCGGCGAGGTAATGCAAAAGA
>DASTBJ010000687.1:0-2676 GCA_035712125.1 Terriglobia bacterium | reverse complement strand
GGTCGGAGTTCACGAACTGGAGGGACGAACAACGAGCGTGGCGTGAGACGTGCGCGCTGTTCGATCAGTCCCACCACATGACCGACCTTTACGTCGAAGGGCCTGACGCGCTGCGCGTGTTCTCGGATCTTGGCGTCAACTCGTTTAAGACCTTCAAAAAGAACCAGGCTAAGCAGTTCATTGCGTGCAATCACGACGGTTTCGTGATTGGCGATGCGATCCTTTTCTACCTCGACGACAACCGGTTCAATCTTGTCGGACGGCCGCCCGCGGCAAACTGGGTGCAGTACAACGTGGAATCCGGAAAGTACAACGTCTCGGTAGAACGAGACGAACGCTCAGCCGCCAACCAGGGTCGCCGAAAAACGTTCCGCTATCAGGTGCAGGGACCAAATGCCGTAAAGGTGATGGAGAAGGTCACGCGCAAGTCAGCGCCGGATATTCGGTTCTTTCAGATGGATGTGTTCACGATCTCAGGCCACGACGTGCGGGCCTTGCGGCACGGAATGGTGGGGCAGCCAGGCTGGGAATTGTTCGGACCATGGGAGCATGGCGACGCGGTGAAGAACGCAATCGTCGAGGCTGGTCAGGAGTTCGGAATCCGACAGGTCGGCGCTCGGACATATCCCACCAGTTGCCTGGAATCCGGATGGATTCCCTCACCCTTGCCGGCAATCTATACAGGCGAGAAGATGCGCCCCTATCGGCAGTGGCTGCGGT
The DNA here is from genome assembly GCA_035712125.1 of Terriglobia bacterium. GTDB lineage: Bacteria > Acidobacteriota > Terriglobia > 20CM-2-55-15 > 20CM-2-55-15 > DASTBJ01. Next base: position 1,956 of record DASTBJ010000687.1, on the reverse strand, counting down.
CGACCAGTTACGAAGCGACCGCGTCCCTCGGGGGCAGTTTCTACTCCGACGACATCACGCAGTACTACCTGACTCCCGATGATCTCGGATATGCAGCGTTTGTTAAATTCGATCACGACTTCGTCGGTCGCGAAGCCCTCGAAAAGCCGTCGGGCAAGCGGCCGCGAAAGAAAGTGACGCTTGCCTGGAACGGTGAGGATTTCGCGCAAGTGTTCCGATCATTATCGGACTTTGGAGACATCGTGAAATATCTTGATCTGCCACTGGCGAACTACGCCTCGCTGCCGTACGACAAAGTACGGAGCGCCGGCAAAACGGTGGGGCTATCCACGTATACTGGCTACACCTACAATGAACGCGCGATGATCTCACTGGCTGTGATGGATCTCGAGTACAGCGAACCCGGCACGGACGTCACTGTCGTCTGGGGCGAAGAGGACCGCGGATCCAGGAAGCCAACAGTAGAGCGTCACAGACAGGTGGAAGTTCGTGCGAAAGTTGCGCCGTGCCCGATATCGGAAGTGGCGCGACAGGCATACCGGCCGAGGTAGGCGCCGTATTTACAGGAGCAACACATGGCATACATTTTTCACGAAGATCAGCTGCCGCGGCTGATTTCTGCTGTTCCCGGCCGCGAGCGAACCTTCTTCGTCAACAAGGAACTGACCAACATCGACGACATGCTTGCCGGGATTATGCGGTACAAGAGCAACGCGTACTCTCCCTTCCACCTGCATGAGAACTGCGAACACTTTTACTTCATCATCGAAGGCAAAGGGACGGTCGAAACACCAGAAGGTGTGCGGCCCGTCGAACCCGGAAGCATGGTCTTTATTCCACCCGAGGCAAAACACCGGTTGCGTGCGAGTGAAACCGGACTGTTCTACTTTGAGTTCCAGGCGCCCAACCGTTTCAAAACGACGATTCTCGACGGAACGCCAGACGATCTGCGATGGAACCGTGTCGACGGTCGCGTATGGATCCAAACCTAGAGGGATTTATGCCGAACACAATCTTCATCGACACCAATTCCCTGCCAAGGACATCGACTCCACAAGGCCAGTTCACGGAAATCCTGAATGGCGCACTGGCAGGCGCGAGGAACGTCCTGGGCGTCCTTCGATGGCTCCAGCCGGGTGAAAGCTTTAAAGCCGACGCCGGTAACAAACATCAATTGCTTTATCTGATGGACGGCGCAGGTCGCATAAGACTCGAGGACAAAGACCACGACGTGACGAAAGGCATGGGGGTTTATCTCGGGCCCTCCGAGAGCGCGACCATTTCCGCCACAAGCTCCACGGTGAAGATTTTTCATCTCACCGTTCCACAAATTCCGAAGTAGGAGCCGCAGCAATGAACAGGAGCACACGATTCGCAGCCGGTCTTGTGCTGATGGTCACAGCCGGTTTAACGGCACTGGGGCAATTACCGATCCCCGTCCAGGGTCAGCGTGGAGGCCAGAACCAGCAGGCGCCTCAGGGTCAGCGCGGCCAGCGCGGCGGCCAACAACCGGCCGCCCCCGTTGCTTCTCCTGTGGTCTCTCCCGTCGCTAGCGCGTCGGCCGAAGTCACGGGCCCCGGCAAATTCTATGAGACGCTCATGGAACTTAAATCCACAGACAATCTCGCTCATTTCAGTTACGTCACGAAGGAGTACTTCGTCTCCGGGAGCGCGAACGGCCAGCCGTACAAGACACGCATCGTCATCAGAAAACCGGCAGACAATGCAAGGTTCAGCGGACTCGTCCTCGCCGAATCCATGCATCCCAGCGGAAATCCATGGATGTTCCACTTCACACACGTGTACGCGATGACGTCCGGCCACATTGGCGTCGAGATCCTGACTTCCGCAACACAGGGCTTCGTAGAGTTCAACCCCGAGCGGTACAAGGACCTCCAGATTGCGAACGGACAAACCAACGAAATCATTGCGCAGGTGGGAGCACTGCTGAAATCA
>DASTBJ010000686.1:0-7734 GCA_035712125.1 Terriglobia bacterium | reverse complement strand
CGGAAATTGAACGCAGGCCTGAATTCCAACCCCTTGCTCCGAGTCGAGGGCGTGACGCTGCAATATGAGACGGGGCAGCGCCTGATTCGCGCAGCCTACCGTGTCAGCTTTAACGTTCTACGATCCGACCGGTTTGTGATTCTTGGGCCATCGGGTTGCGGCAAGTCGACGATTCTCAAAGCGGTTGGCGGTTATATTCAACCCGCGGAAGGCCGGATCCTCCTGGACGGCGTTTCTGTCAACGCTCCTGGACCGGACCGCGTCTTCGTGTTCCAGGAATTCGATCAGCTTCTTCCGTGGAAGACCGTGCGGGAAAACATCGTTTTCGGTTTAACGGCCGGTAAGCATCTTCCTCGCAACGAAGCGATGGAACGGGCAACCCACTTTCTTCGGAAGGTGAACCTTACGGATTTCGCAGACAGCCACCCGCATACGCTGTCGGGAGGAATGAAGCAGCGAGTCGCCATCGCCAGGGCTCTTGCAATGGAGCCACAAATGCTCCTGATGGACGAACCTTTTGCCGCGCTCGATGCATTGACGCGCGCCCGAATGCAGGAAGAGTTGCTCGAGCTCTGGCAGGAAACCCGATCCACCATCCTGTTTGTGACGCACTCAATTCCGGAAGCTGTTCGCGTCGGCAATCGCATCCTGCTGTTGAGCGCACATCCGGGTCAGGTCAAAGCGGAACTCAACAGTCCCGGAATGGAGTCCGGCACGGCGCAGTCGCTTGCGGCCCGGATCGAGCATCTCCTTTTTGATCGGAAGGTAGAGGAGGGCGGTGTTCATGCCTGAGCGTCCCGAGACGTTCCACCAGATTTCAGACAACGCCTTCGAAGTGATCGAAAAGCCGATCAGCGTCTGGGAACGGTTCTACGGCAATACCGCGTTCCGCAGAGTTGTGTTGCTCCTCATTCTGGCTGCAGTCTGGGAGATTTATGCGCGATGGCTTGGCGATCGGGAGCTGTTCCCTACGTTGTCAGAGACGGTCCGGGCGCTCTGGTCGTCCGAAGACCTGCCACGAGCTGCGATGTCGACGATCGTGTTGCTACTCAAAGGATATGCGCTGGGATTGCTTCTCGCGATAATCCTGACCGGAATCGCAAGTACGACAAGGGTTGGCGCGGATTTGCTGGAGACGCTGACCTCCATGTTTCATCCGCTGCCTTCGATTGCGCTGCTGCCCCTTGCGTTTCTCTGGTTTCGCGCCGGCGATGGGGGCGTCATCTTCGTGCTGGTTCACGCGGTGCTATGGTCTGTCGCGTTGAACACGTACTCGGGGTTTCGCGGAGTCAGCCCGACGTGGCGCATGGTCGGCCGCAATTATGGGTTGTCGACGGTGGGCTATATCACCCGCATTCTGATTCCCGGTGCATTTCCGAGCATTTTGACCGGACTGAAAATTGGGTGGGCTTTTGCCTGGCGAACGCTGATCGCGGCAGAACTCGTGTTTGGTGCCCGTTCCGGAGGCGGAGGACTGGGCTGGTATATCAACACGCAAAAGAACGTACTGCTTATCCCCGAAGCCTTTGCCGGGCTGCTGACGGTCATCCTGTTTGGGCTTGTGGTGGAGAACCTGATTTTCAGGACAGTGCAGAACAGAACCGTGCGGAAGTGGGGGATGGAGGCATAAGAGAAAGATTGGGGGACAGACTCCGAATTCGCGTGCCGATCTTCGCAGGTTTTGAAACTAATTCCGCGCGAATTCGGAGTCTGTCCCCCAATCTGTCACTTCTTACCGTCGGCGCCGACGTAATGTGTCGCGTCTCGTTCTTCGCAGATGAATTCGATGAGTTCGGTATCGAGCATGACTCGCTGGTTGACCCGGACCGTCCATGGCTTCGTGTACGCTTTCGGGTCATCGATCGTGATGTCGATCTCGAGGTTTCCGTAGTTCACCCGGCGGAATCTTTCGGTGACCTTGCCGGCGGTCGTCAGCGGTGTGCCACGGACATCCAGCCACTCTCCATCACGGATGTTGCGCGTCTCAACGACCAGCGTATCGCCTTCCCACTTTCCGACGGAATAGCCGTACCACCAGGGTTCCGCGTCGGGTCCGGGCAACGGTCTTCCATCCATGAAGATCTGCCGCAAACCGCTGTTGGCTTCGTAAATGATCAGAATCACGTCAGGAGTCTGAATGATTTTTCTCGGTTGCGGGTGGGTATGGAACTGCATGAATCCCATCGGCAGGCAATGAGCATCGGGGTTGTCCTTGCTGTTGTCCGCCATGCGCTTCTTGACCAGCTCCGCAGCCCAGGGCTGGATCGGCAGACCTTCTCCCCTGAAACCTGCTCCGACGTTACCGAAGGTTGCAACGGGAATGCCGTCCGCGGGAGCCGCTGCCGCGGCGTTTCCACCCCGCTGGGGGGTCGCCGCATTTCCGCCCCGTTGAGGATTCGCCGCGTTACCGCCCTGTTGAGCGTTCGCCGCATTGCCGCCCCGTTGACCGCCCCCACCACCGCCACCCCGATTCGCCCAGATTCCGCTGAGGTCGGGCTTGCCGTCGGCTGTCCGAGGGACGGGCCCGGTCAGGTCCGGTTCTCCGGACGCGGTTTTGGGAACTCCACGTGTCGGGAACGGGGCCCACTGAGCAAGGGCCGGTATGGACAGCAGGGTTGCGATCCCCAGAACCGCAACCGCTTTTGCGTGCGTCTTCATTGTTCAGCCTCCACATCGATTGGGATGAGCAGCGCGGAAATAGTATGACGGACAGCTTCGGTCGGCAATCATTAGATTAACGCGACAGCCAAGCCCCGTCCGGTGTATAAAGCCTCGCAAATGCCAAAGCCCGCCATCGGTATTGCCCTGACATTACTTCTTGCACTTGCGCTCGCCGCAAAGCAGGCTCCGGCGCCTCAATTCCAGGGCGCGGATCGGGATCTGAAGTTACGCGACATTACGTTTCGTGACCTTCGCGACGGTTTTAAGAACACATCGCGCTGGCTGACCTATTTGGGCGACTATTCCGGCCAGCGGCACAGTCCGTTGAAACAGATCACGCCTGAGAATGTCAGCAAGCTCGAAATCCAATGGACGTTCGAAGCGACCGGAATGGCGCGTGGTCGCGGCTTCGAAGCAACCCCGCTGCTGGTGGACGGCGTTCTCTTCATCACCGGTACAAACAATTGGGCGTTTGCAATCGACGCCAGGACGGGGAAACAGATCTGGCAATATCGGCGACAGCTTCCGACAGGGCTTACCTACGGCGGCGGCAACATCGTCAACCGTGGCTTCGGCATGCTCGGTAACAGTCTGTTCATGGCGACCCTCGACGCCCACATCATCGCGCTTGATAGGAACAACGGCAACGTCCTCTGGGATACAACTCTGGCTGACTTCAAACTCGGCCACGCGGCGACGCTGGCTCCTCTGGTTGTGAAAGACAAGGTCATCGTTGGGAACTCCGGCGGCGACATGCCGACTAAAGGATTCATCGATGCCTACGATGCCAAAACAGGGAAGCGCGTCTGGCGCTTCAACACGATCCCCGAACCCGGCGACCCTGGCGGAGATACGTGGCCCGTTCCCGAAATCGTTCAGCGCGGTGGCGGTGCGGCCTGGGTCACCGGAAGTTATGATCCGGACCTGAACCTGCTCTATTGGGGCACCGGCAATCCGATTCCCGATTACGACATCGAGAATCGGAAGGGTGACAATCTGTTCACGGCGTCCATCGTCGCTCTCGATGCCGACTCTGGAAAGCTGAAGTGGCACTTCCAATTCACGCCTCAAGACAACCATGACTGGGACGCCAACCAGATTCCGGTACTGGCGGACATTACGTTGCAGGGACGCCAGCGAAAAGTCGTCATGGTTGCAAGTCGCAACGGCTTCTTCTACATCTTTGACCGTGCCAGGGGCGATCTTCTGCTGGCGAAGCCCTTCACCTCGACGCAATGGGCCCGCGAGATCGGACCCGATGGCCGACCGATCGTTCTCAACACCGGCTTTGTGCCGCCCGGAGGAACCGAGGCGACAACTCCCTGCGTTCCCGACAACTATGGCGGCGCGAATTTTCCGCCGCCGTCTTTCGATCCGGCGCGAAAACTCTTCTTCGTCATGACCCGCGAGACCTGCGCGGTGTACATCCAGCAACGCCAGGAGCCACAACCCGGCCGGCTCTGGATGGGCGGCGTTCTCCGACGCACTGCCAAACCGGGAACCGAATACAGCGCGGTCCGCGCCATCGACGTCGGTACCGGCGAGGTCCGTTGGGAATACAAAGTAGGTGTGCCGTCGATGGCAGGTGTGACGTCAACGGCGTCCGGCGTCGTCTTTGCCGGCAGCCAGGAAGGCAATTTCAACGCGCTGGATGCTTCGACAGGCAAGCTGTTGTGGACCACCAACACCGGCGCGAACATCTACGGAGCTGCCGCAACCACCTTCATGCTTGATGGACGACAGTGGGTTCTAATTCCGTCCGGACTCAAGCTGATCGCTTTTGCGTTGCCGAAGAATTGAAGTTACGAGTTTCAAGTTTCGCGTAGTGAGACGTTTGGTGAAGCAACATGAAGATCGCCCTCGCACTTCTCATTCTTCTGCAGACGGGTGCACAAAGTGTCGGCTACGTCACGGGTGTCGTCCGTGGGGCCAATGGGATGCCGGCGGCCGGAGTTCGCGTTTATGCAATCGGGGTTCGGGACGATGTGGATCTGTCGACGGCGCCTCTCGAGGGCCAGGCTCAGACCGACGCAGCAGGACGCTATCGCCTCGAAGTTCCGCCGGGCCGGTACTACGTCGGGTCCGGTTCAGTCAGCGCACCGACGTTCTTTCCGGGCGCAAGGGGCCTCGCAGATGCGCGCGTGGTGACGGTCGCAACGGGCGGGATAATCGAGGCTATCGATTTCTCGAGCTTCGTGCCCCCGCCACCTTCGGGAATTCAAGTAGCCATGGGCACGGCAGTACTGTCGGGCGTGATTCGCTTTCCCGATGGAGCCCCTGCTGCCGGTATTGCGGTTACTGCGGTGTCCCAAAGTGCAGCATCGGGAACGTCCCCGACGCTGGGTTACGTAGTCACCACTTCGGCTTCGGCTGGAGGAACCGCGGTGTTTTTCGCCGGTGCTGGTCCAACTACCGTAACGCCCAGCCCCTCCACCACAGGCGCCGTGGGAACTCAGTTCGTAATCGTGTCGCGAATCTCGTTCACCGGCACCGCTGTCACTGACACTACTGGACGTTATGTGCTCTCCAATGTGGCGGCGGACACGTTCTACGTCGCCGCAGGGTTTGCGGAGTCGCCGATCCTCTATCCCGGTGTGACAGACCGGGCTGCGGCAAAGACGGTGACCACAACTGCGGGTGCAAATCTGTCGGGGCTCGACTTCACGGTCCCGCGCCCCGCGCCGGGAGTGTCCCTGAGAGGTCAGGTGAGAGCAATTGGCGGTACATCCGCAGGCGGCAGTACAGTCGAAATCCGCTCCCCTTCTCAGGTCTCATCCCCCTACGGTCTCCCCTCAGGACATCTCAACTCGAATGTCGCTGTCAGTCCCGATGGGAAGTTTGAGTTTCGCGACGTGCGTCCCGGTCCGTATGTCCTGTACGCATCCCATTCGGCTATCCGCTCGGACCCGAAGACCATTGTCGTTGCGGACCAACCGTTGGTTGATCTGGATTTACAGATTCGAGCCGCCGTGTTGTCGGGTCGCATCGTTGCCGAAGACGGCAGCCCGTTCCCGGATGCGCGGGCCTTTGTCGATGCGATCGTCTCGACAACGAGCGAGCCGAATATGATCGCTACAACGTTCCTTCCCATTGCCGGCGATGGCTCGTTCAGCCGCATTCTTGAAGCGGACACATATCGGTTCATGCTCAGGGCGTTACCCGAGGAGTACTTCCTCAAGTCCATAACCACAGGCTCTGTAGACCTCATGAGAGAGCCCCTGAAAATCGATGGGACGGCTCCTGAATATGTGGAGGTGCGTGTCGGAAAGCGCACGCCCGTATCTTCGCCGTCGGGTGTTCGAGTGCGCGGTCGGGTCCTGGATGCGGTTAGCGGCGCGCCGTCCAGCGCAGAGCGCGTCTCGGTCTGTTGCCGGGAGACGGGTCCGGTTCAACGATTCTCGACGCCGATAGATGCGGACGGGTCTTTCGAATTCACGGGGATTCCCTCGGGACACTATTTGTTCAGCCTTCAAGTTCGTTCTGGAACTCCCAACCTCTTTCCTGTTGAGGGCAGCATTGAACTCGGAGTTTCGGATATATCGGCAATCGAGGTTCTGTCGACTCCGCAGTTTGGTGAGCTTGCCGCGAGACTCTTTGTGGAAGGAAACCTCCCTCCAGGTACGGACAGAGATGCGATGGCCGTGGTCTTTACGGGATCAAACGGAAAGGTCCGAGTGGTTGCCGGGCGTCGGGAGAGCGGTAGCTATAGTGCACTACTTCCGAGCGGTGATCGCTACAACCTTGCCGTGACCAACCTTCCGGAAGGTTTTTTCGTGAAGGACGTCAGCGGCTCGACTGAGGTTCAAACTCCAAGTTTTCCAAGGACAGGCTCTCCGCCAGTTCCAACGCCGATCGTCATCACGGTCGCGCCCAAGTAAAAGTCGCGGCCAGACCGGTTGTTTATGCTGGCTTGCTTTTTCCATTTTCAAAGCTCGAACGAACGGAGGGGAAAGTGGGATTCTCAGATTGGTTAACGGGAACGAAGTGCGCAGAATGCGGGAAGAAGATTCCGGGAGATAAGTTTTCCCGAACCGTGATGGGGACCAGCGTCTGGGTTTGCTATGACTGCAATGAAAAGCAGAGTGAGGAACGACGGCTCGAAACTGAACGCAAGATGGCCGCAGCAGAGGAACGTCGTCTCGAAAACGTTATTGCGGAACAGAAGCGCGCCGCCGAGGCCGCTGCGGCCATGGGGCAGCGTTCGGACCCGGATATTGCCGAAGCAATGTCCACGATCGTCCTTAGAGAGTACACAGCGTTCACGAAAACCGTGGGTGCCGCTGGGGGCGGCAAAGTTCAAATCAATCATCAGGCGGCGTTCATGTACTTTCTCGCCGTTGCTTCGTACGCATTCCGGCGATTCCTTGGTCTGCAACTCGATAGTGTGAGACTGGACCGTATCGAGGAAACAGCCGGACGTTATGCGCTGGCAGGATTCATTCATGGAATGGTTCGCAATACGGCGAGCGTTAACCCGGCTGAACCTGTTAGAGAAAAGCTACTTGCCACTCTTGTTGAGGGCTATCGAAAGGTGTGTGGTGTCCATCAACAGAACGTTGCGCACTTCTTGAATGTAAGCGAAGAGAGCAAGGAGAAAGCGATTTTCGCGTATTGCCTTTCGCGGAGCCTGGATTGGTTTGGTAAGGAGTTTGCCGAGGCTTCGGCGGAGGTGAAAACCCGTTTGGTTCAATGTGCGGGGAAGGCGTACATCCAGGCTATAAGCGTTGGAAGTCTTTTGCCGCCCCAACTCGCAGCGCTGGAATCTCCCGTTAATCTTGAGATTGATTTCCAGCTTCCCGAGTCGTGGTGTTTGCGACAGAAGGGACCCTTCTTCAGGTATTACGATCCCTCCACCCCGCAGTATGTTTTTATGGTGGTCGTCGGCGCTCCCCTGTCCAAGCCTGAAACGCCTGAGGGTCTTCTTCGCAGAATTGTCGTGGCCCCGGATGCTGTGTTTACGTCCCTCGGGCCCGACAGGGCGATCGCCCACTATAAAACCAGTGATCCGGAGAACGGCCAGCAAAAGGATGACCGTCATTGGGCGCTCGCCGAATCAAAAGGAGAAGGCACGCG
>DASTBJ010000685.1:0-7706 GCA_035712125.1 Terriglobia bacterium | reverse complement strand
ATCACGGAGTTCTCCTTTCAGGCATCGATTGTAACAACAAGTCAGGAGATCCGTGTTTTTGACGCGCGTTTCTTTTTTGCCCGCGCGTTCGCGGCGACACGCAGCTTCCAGGCTGAATGCAGTGCGCCGCGCAGAACATCCTGGCTGGCTTTAGCCAGGACGATATGGGTCATGCCCATTCGTCCCCAGCCTCCGGCAATGGGTACGAACACTTCCGGAAGTTCCTCGCAAAACGCCGACTGTTCTTGAGGAGTCAGGACGAGATTACCGTATCCCTCAGCCTGGGAAGCGAGAGTTGCAAATATTCGACCTCCCACACGGAAGTCGACGGCCCCCATATGCGAGCCTTCTTCGGCTCCTTCCATCTCCAGAGCGATTCGTTTGAAGTCTGCGACTGTCATATGGGGCTTTCGCGACCGGGCCATGTGTATACCCTCCGTCACAACACATCGGTCCACGTTGGCGACGCGGCGAAAGCAGCGTGAATCAATCCGACGTGGGAATAAGTCTGAGGGAAATTACCCCACATTCGCGGGACCTGCGGATCGTAATCCTCAGACAAAAGTCCGAGAGGCGACAATGCCACTCGAATGGAGTCGAAAACGCCCCGAGCTTCTTCGCGACGTCCCGCAGTCGCTAGAGCCTCGATCAGCCAGAAGGTGCAAATCACAAACGCCACTGTCGGTGTCCCGAAGCCATCGTTCAAGCTATAGCGATGCAGCCATCCGCCGTGCATGAGATCTTTGTGGATCGCATCCATCGTGCTGCCGAGCATGGCGTCTCCTGCCGGTAGAAACCGGAGCCGGACCATTTGCAGGAGGGAGGCATCGAGATCGTTGCCGCCGTAGTGGCCGACGAAACTGTTCCTGCGAGCGTTCCACGCCTTGTCGAGGATTTCCCGTCGAATCCGGTCTGCCGCCGCATGAAATTCCGCCGCATTGGCGGGAGCATGTCTGTCGGCTATACCTCCCATGCGATCTGCCGCCGCCCAGCACATCAGGCTCGAGAACGTCTGCGGCTTCCATTCCGTCCGGTATTCCCAGATGCTGGCGTCAGGGACTCCGGCCAGTGAAATCGCTTTTCGCGCCAGTCCTTCTAAGAGTTTCAATGCCGCGGCGGAACGTTCGGCACTCATGCGCTCATCCAGGAAAATGGGGGTTAATGCGAGAACCATTTCGCCATAGATGTCGTGCTGGGAGTGGAGCGAAGCGGCATTCCCGATCCGGACGGGCTTCTCACCGTTGTAGCCTGGCCAGTCTTCAAGAATTTTCTCTTCGAGACTTGAAGATCCGTCCACGCGATAAAGCGGCGCAAGGTCGAGTCCGCCTGCCCCTCCGGCGATATTGAGGAGATATTGGACGAACTGTTCTCGCTCTTCGAATTGACCCAGCAGACCAAAAGCGTTCAAGACATAGTATGAATCCCGCAGCCAGCAATAACGGTAATCCCACGTGCGCCCACTGCCCGGGGATTCCGGAATGGATGTCGTCATTGCTGCGATGATCGCTCCGGTGTCTTCGAAGCAATGGAGTTTCAGCGCAAGAGCCGACCGAATGACTTCCTGCTGGTAGAGCGGCGGAATATCGCAATGCTTGACCCACTGCTGCCAGTAGCGGATTGTCTCGCTCCAGTAGCGTTCGCACAGCGGAGCGAGCGCTTCCTCAACAGGCGAGCCCCAGCTGAGAATCAAATGCTGCCGGCCGGTGAGCGTAAACGCAGTTCCGCCAAGGTAAGAGAGCGGAATGTCCGTTGTCAGCCGAAGCGAACTGCCGAATCCTCCGAACTGAACGTGGTGTGAACCCTGAACCGCCGACGGACTCTCCCTGGACCATCCGAGCCGCGGTTCGCAAACGATCGAAATTCGAGGCGTGCCTTCGGTCGGCTCAACGATCCGGATCAACTGCGTCGGCCGGAATGCCCGGCCATATTGGAAGTACCTCGGAGCAAAGTCAGTGACTTTAAAAGAACCCGTCGGAGTCTGAAAACGCGTCTCCAGGATATTGGTATTTGGAAAATAACGTTGAATCCCCGCTTCACCGCCTGCCGGTGCAATGCGAAAGCGGCCACCTTTGTCGTTGTCGAGAATCGAAGAGAAGACAGGTTCGGAATCGAACCGTGGCAGGCAGCACCAGACAACCTCTCCGTTGTTGTCGATTAAAGCAGAGAACTGGCAATTTCCAACGAGTCCGAGATCTTCGAGGAGCATCTTTAATCACCGCGCGCGTTCATACAAGTTCTTGAATCAACAGGGCGTTCATTCACTCAGGAAATTCGTTTTGCTAACGCTCACCATAACATACCCGAATCGTGCTTTAATGGACCGCATGCCACGCATGGCGCAAGTGATTATTGCGCTGATTGTGGGCCTCGCGCTTCTAACCTGGGCAACCTCCGGAATTGTTCAAACCACGGCTCGTGAATGGTTTGAGCGGGATGTCAGCTCCCGGGCTCAATTGGCGCTGGTCGGCGCCGGACAGTCTCTCGCGACGGCCTGGTATTGGACCCCCCAGGATCTGGAGAAGCAACTGACCGATATTGCCCGCAATGAGCACGTCATCGGCGTTGCGGCGTGTAACGCCGATCTCAGCCTTAAATACCGCACACCCGGATTCCCCGATGAATTTCGTTGTTCCGCGGTCGGTAGCCGCATCCGCACTCGCGGTGTGACGAGTGAAACAGTAGGCGAAATCCAGGAATGGACAACCTCGCTCCCCACAGGCCGTGTGCACATCGCGACCATGCCTTTGACAAGTTCGGGAACCGAACTCGGTTTCGCCATCATCGTTCATGATCTGAGCTATATCGAGCGCCGCGAATCGGAGGCGCGGAAGTTTCTGTTCCTCGTGTTCGGATTGCTGGCAATCGTGGCGTTTGGCGTACCGATATTCGTCGCGAGATGGGCACGTTATGACTGGAGTCTCGAGCTGCGAAAGTCGCTGCGCGGCGTTGGGAAGCAGAAACGGGAGTTCCAGCCTATTCTCAGTGATCTTCGCGAGCTTGTCGGCGAGGTGGCAAATGAACGCGAAGACTCGCCCCGGCAGTGGACCGCGGATCGCCTCAAGCAGACTTTGCGTCACTACTTTCACGGCGAAAAGATCGTCATCCTCGCGAATCGCGAACCGTACATCCATCAACGCGAGCCGGACGGTTCGATCAAAGTCGTGCATCCCGCCAGCGGACTTGTCACCGCGCTCGAACCGGTCATGCGGGCGTGTTCGGGAGTGTGGGTCGCCCACGGCACCGGTAGCGCCGATCGTGACACGGTCGATCGACGCGATCGCGTTCCAGTGCCACCTGGCGAGGAGTCCTATCAGCTCCGCCGGGTGTGGTTATCCGAGCAGCAAGAAAAGGGCTACTACTACGGGTTTTCCAATGAAGGACTCTGGCCACTGTGCCATGTGGCGCACACACGTCCGATATTCCGAGCGGAAGATTGGCGACAGTATCAATCTGTGAATCGGAAATTCGCTATGGCCGTGTGCAGCGAAGTCGATACCCACGATCCCATCATCCTCGTGCAGGACTATCATTTCGCTCTCGCGCCCGCCATGATTCGCGAGCGCCTCCCCGACGCGACCGTGATTACGTTCTGGCACATTCCCTGGCCCAGCGCAGAACGCCTGGGAATATGCCCCTGGCGAAACGAACTTCTGGAGGGTCTGCTGGGAAGCAGCATCCTCGGTTTCCACACACAGGGTCATTGCAACAACTTCGTCGAATCCGTGGATCGCTATCTGGAAACACGGATAGATCGCGAACATAACGCCGTAGTCATGCAGGGTAAACGCACTCTGATTCGTCCGTATCCCATCGCTCTGGAGTGGCCGGTCCACTGGGTGGAGAACGCGCCGAGTCCTGAGGAATGCCGCGCCCGGGTCTGGAGAGACCTCGGCCTGAAGGGGAATGCGTTGCTGGGTGTTGGAGTGGATCGGCTCGACTACACCAAAGGAATCGAAGAAAGACTGCAGGCGGTGGAGTTTCTGCTGGAGCGTCATCCCGAATTCCGTGGGCGCTTCAGCTTCGCGCAGCTGGCCGCTCCGAGTCGCACCAAGATTGAGCGATACAAACAGCTCAATGATGCCGTCGAGAATCTGGCGGAACGCATCAATCAGAAGTTCGGGACCGAAGACTACCGTCCGATCATTCTTCTGCGCTTTCATCACGAGCCCCCGGAAGTCTTTCGGTATCTTCGGGCCGCCGACCTCTGCTACGTGAGCAGCCTTCACGATGGCATGAACCTCGTGGCCAAGGAGTTCGTCGCCGCACGCACGGATCTTAGAGGGGTACTGGTTTTGAGTGAATTTACGGGAGCGGCGCGCGAAATGACAGGAGCACTAATCGTCAATCCTTATGACCTGGAAGCCAGCAGTGACGCTCTCGCCGCTGCCTTACGGATGCCTGCCAACGAACAGAGCGATCGCATGCGCTTGATGCGATCGCTGTTGAGTCAGTTCAATGTCTATCGGTGGGCGGGCAAAATGCTCGCCGACGCCGCACACCTGCGCAATCAGGAACGTGTCACGCGCCGGAAACGTGGCCGCGAACTCGAGATGTGGGCGGAGACCCGGAGCTAACTCAGTTGTTCTGATCAGGAGTTGCTGCGCGGTTCGTCGCCGCCTAACTCTTGATGGGTTTCAGGTCTTTCAATTCCAGCGCAAAAATCCGGCTCTTACGCGCGCGGTTATACGTTTGTCGTCTTTTGGCCGGCAGAGTTTCCAGTTCGGTCTCCACGAACCCAAGCCGCTCGAACCAGTCCAGAGTTCGGGTGGTGAGAACGAAGACACGCGTGAATCCCATCTTTGCTGCCTTCTCGAGCAGAAATGAAAGGATCTTTCTCCCCATACTCAGGTGGCTGTAGACCGGATTCGTCGCTATTGCGGCAATCTCTGCCTGGCCCTCGCCATAATCATGGAGCGCGCCGCACGCATGCACCACGTCATCGATCGAGTAGACAACGAAGTCCGCCTGTCGTGCCAGCAGGTCGTCCTCGGTCCGGCTGACGAGGATACCCTCGGTCATAAGCGGCTGCATGAGGCGGAGCACGTCTCCGATGTCGTCGGCCTTCATGGGACGGATCGCCTCATATTCCCGGCCGTAAACCATAGTTCCGATGCCGAGGTTGGAGAAAATCTCGCGGAGAATTGCGCCTTCCATTCTGCCATCGACGATGTGCGCGCGCTCGGTCCCCTTCTGACAGGCGGCGAGCGCCATCGCGAGGTAGGTCAAATCGGCATCCTTGTTGCCGGCATTGAGATCCAAAACCTCCTGCGCCTCTTCCAAACTGAGGCGGGCCACGCGTCCATCGCTATTCTTGACCAGGCCCGGCGGCAGCTTGAATCGCGTCTCCACAAACCCATCCGTGTCGGTTACAAAAAACAGCTTCTCGGCCTGGAGAGCTTCGGCCACCGCCATCGCGATCTCATCACTGGAAAGGTTGTAAGGCTTGCCCGCCGCATTCCATCCGATGCAAGGGAAGATCGGGATCATTCCCTGGTTCAGAATTTGCTGCAGCGGCTCCGTTAGGATCTTCTCAATCCGACCGGAATGCTGAAAGTCGACGCCGTTGATGACGCCGATGCCCCGCGCGCGAATGAAGTTCCCGATCACCGCGTTTGCCTGAAACGCCGTCAACAACGTCATCAGCCGGTTCGCCACGTCGAATGCAGCCATTCTGATGAAAGGAATTGAGTCCTGGGTCGCGATCCGCACGCCATCGACATACTCGCTCTCGATGTCGTATTCCTTGAGCACCGCGTCAATCCACCCGCGCGCGCCCGGGATGAGGATGATCTCGATTCCCGTGGCCCGCAGCATAGCCATGTCCTTGAGAAGCTGAGAGAAGTGAGGAACGTTCAGAATCGGATAATCAATTTTCAGGACGATCGTCTTGCCATCGAAGCGGTTCTGATAATAAAAGACCTCCCGTATCAGGTCGACTTGTTCACGGTGCTTGATCTCATCCATAGACGCACAACTTTAGCGGGAATTCCCAGACCCGTCCATGCAGGACCTCTAGAGAGCCCGACTTATTGTGGTTTACCGCCGGTGGGAGGCAGGTTGGGGCATGTGCGTTCGTAAGGGATGGAATCTCCGACGTGGATTCGCCATTCTTCCCGGGAAAGATTTCGCGAGACGCGCGTACACAGGTAATCGGCTGCCGCAGACCACAAGCGGTACATCCAGATATTGCCGTCCATGTCTCCGATTGCGAGATAGGCGCCGTTGGTCGAAAGCGCCACCGACCGGAGTTCCGCATTACCGGGCCTGAAGGTGATCGGCGGACTGGTGGATTCCCGCAGATCCCACATACGAACGTCAGCAGCGTCGATTCCGCCAGCGACAAGCCGCGTGTCGTCCATGGAGAAAGTCACGAAGAATCCGGATCCTCGGAATACAAGGCGATTCCAGTCTGTCGAGACCACTGTGATGTCACTGAAGATTCGCGCATCACGAATAATCTCGGATGGGGATACATAAGGCTGTCAGCAGGAACTTGAAGACGCGGAAATGCGCTATTCGTTGGCGCGCACTCTACCACGAACACGCACTGTATGGAGAGCAGGATCGCCTACTGAAGGAAGGCCTGACCTGCTTGGTGGAATTCTGTTAGTTTCGAGGTTCGTCCGCTAAAGAAAGGGCCATGGCCGCCCATGCCGTTCCAGCGGTCGATATGAACTGATCCTGGCCGTAGGGAAAACCGGTTTCCAGGTAGGGCTGCAACCATATTGACCGAGATTTCACGTGCCATGACCCATCGCTGCCCTGCGTGCGGAGCAGAAAATCCGCGCCTTTGCGGAACGTTGGATCCGTCGCAGGCATCTTGCCGGCAACGCGGAGCGCGTAGAGCGCCTCGCCGGTCGCGTACGCGTCGGTATCGAGTGTTTCGAACTGTGCCCATCCGCCGTTCGATCGCTGCGTCTGGCGGAGAGCCTGCGCGGCCTCCCGAACCGTCTCGGCGTTTCCTCCGGACCAGGCCAGCCCGAGCAGACGGAATGCGCGATCCTGCGTCGTGGTCGGTTTCGCGGACTCCAGCCACACACGAGCTCGGGCAATGGCTTTGTCGGTGCTGGCCTTCTCCGCCGGCGGACCATAGTGCTTGAGCGAATAGATTGACAGCGCTGTGGCCTGGAATTCGCCGGAACTCATCGGCGGCCGACGGCCCTCGTTGGTATCCCAATTCCCCGCGGAAGTCTGCATGGCTTTGATTCCACGAACAGCCGCATCCGTGTAGTGCGTTCGCGGACTACCGTTCATGCCCAGATCGAACAATTCCCATGCGAGACCGGTGACGGCGACGAAATTCAGATCCATCAACCTTTCCGGCGGAGCTTGCATGGACGACGGAAGCTGGGGAATCTCCTTCGGCGCCGCATATCCGCGCGTGCGTGCCAGGGCTGCCGCAGCCGACGGCAAATCCTGTGAATGGCAGGAATTGCAGCCGGAAATTCTGATGAAGTTATAGCTTTGCTTCTCGAGCAATGCCATCGCCTTCGTCACAGCTTGGCGAGGTGTGTTGGCGGCGGCCGCCGGTTGACCGGGCATCACTGCCGGCGAACTGGCATGGCGTGGCGTCCCTCCAAGCAGACGCGTCACCTCGGTGTCGCCACGTTTTGCTGCCAGGTCGCGGGCGGTTTCGTCGTAATCCGCGGTGTAGCTGGCTTCTGCGCCTTTGGCTATGAGGAGCTTGACTACTTCAGCCGGAATCG
>DASTBJ010000684.1:0-11220 GCA_035712125.1 Terriglobia bacterium | reverse complement strand
ATGGCGTTTACCTGTAACATTGTGTCACCATTGCAGTTTGCCAACGTAGGACTTTTCTTGATGTCAGCTGTCGTTATTTCCAGGATTGTTAGCGAATTAAAGACCAGACCAGGCGCTCTCATGCCTGTGCTCCACGCGATTCAGGACGAATTGGGCTACATCCCTGAAGACGCTGTGCCCATCATCGCGAGCGAAATGAATCTCACGCGTGCGGAAGTGCACGGGGTTGTCACGTTCTATCACGACTTCCGCCTGCACCCGCCGGGCCGGCACATCGTGAGGATATGCCAGGCGGAGTCTTGTCAGGCGGCGGGGAGCGAAGCCTTGACTGCCTTTGCCAGAAAGCGCATGGGAATCGATTTCCATCAGACCACCGCCGACAGGGCTTGCTCGCTCGAGCCGGTCTATTGCCTCGGCAACTGCGCGCTGTCCCCATCCGTCATGGTCGACAAGGAAGTCTTCGGTCGGGTCACCGAGGAACGCTTCGACGAGATCCTTGCGGAGGCTCGAAAGCCGTGAGCGTGACGGTCTATGTTCCCCAGGATTCGGGCGCTCTGTCGATGGGTGCGAATGCCGTCACCGCCGCCATCGAGAAGGAATCTGCGGCCCGCGGAGCGCAAGTCCAGATCGTCCGAAACGGTTCGCGCGGGATGTACTGGCTGGAGCCGCTTGTCGAAGTTGCCACCCCAAATGGTCGCATTGCCTACGGGCCCGTGACCTCACGGCAGGTGGCAAGCCTTTTCGAAGCGGGGTTCCTTCAGGGCGGCAAGCATGAACTGTCCCTCGGACCGACCGAACAGATCCCCTACTTCAAGAATCAGGAACGGCTGACGTTCGCTCGTGTCGGCCTGACTGACCCGGTTTCGCTCGAAGACTACGTCGCACTCGGCGGTTATCGCGGACTTGCAAGCGCGTTGAAGATGACCGGCGAGCAAATCATCGCCGAAGTTACGGAGTCCGGACTTCGCGGGCGCGGTGGGGCCGCCTTCCCCACCGGGATCAAGTGGAAGACGGCATTCTCGGCCGGCGCGGACCAGAAATACGTCGTGTGCAATGCCGATGAGGGCGATTCGGGCACGTTCTCGGATCGCATGATCATGGAGGGTGACCCGTTCACCCTCATCGAGGGCATGACCATCGCTGCGCTTTCGATCGGCGCGAAACAGGGCTACATCTACTTGAGGTCGGAATATCCTCACGCGCGCCGCATGCTCGACTATGCGATTCACAAGGCCTACTTCGAGCACTATCTCGGCGAGGACATCCGCAGCAGCGGCAAGACATTTCATCTAGAAGTGCGCCTGGGCGCGGGTGCGTACATCTGCGGCGAGGAAACTGCACTGCTGGAGAGCCTCGAAGGCAAGCGGGGGATGATCCGGTTTCGGCCGCCGCTGCCTGCGGTTTCAGGTCTGTTCGGAAAACCGACCATCCTGAACAACGTCATTTCTCTGGCGTCCGTGCCGATCATTCTCGACAAGGGTGCGGCCTTCTACAAGAATTACGGCATGGGCCGGTCCCGTGGGACGCTCCCCTTCCAGATTTCCGGGAATATCAAGCGCGGTGGCCTCGTTGAAAAGGCCTTCGGACTGACCTTGCGGCAGTTGCTTTACGACTTCGGAGGGGGCAGCCTGAGTGGCCGTCCCATTCGGGCCGTGCAGGTGGGCGGACCGCTGGGGGCGTATATCCCCGAGTCGCAATTTGATACACCCCTGGACTACGAGTCCTTTGCCGCGAACAAGGCCATGATAGGCCATGGCGGGGCGGTGGCTTTTGACGATACGGTCGACATGGCGCGCATGGCGCGTTTTGCCATGGAATTCTGCGCGCTCGAGTCGTGCGGGAAGTGCACGCCGTGCCGTATCGGTTCCACGCGCGGCGTGGAAGTGATGGACAAGATCATTAAGAACCGCAACCGTGAGGCGAACCTGTATCTTCTAAGGGACCTTTGCGATGTCATGCTAAACGGATCGCTTTGCGGGCTGGGTGGGCTGATCCCGTATCCTGTGCTCAGCGCACTCCGGCACTTTCCGAAGGATTTTGGCGTCGAAGATGTGGCAGCATTGAATCTGCCCTAAGGATAGAGTTATGCAATCCATTACAGACATCGACCTTGGTACTCCGAGGCGAACTTCTGAAAAACAGATCACACTCGAAATCGACGGTGTAAACGTCACAGTACCTGAAGGTACTTCGGTGATGCGCGCCGCCGCTGTCGCGGGACGACAAGTTCCCAAGCTGTGCGCGACCGATATGCTGGAAGCTTTCGGATCATGCCGCCTGTGTCTGGTCGAGATTGAGGGTCGCCGGGGCTACCCGGCCTCGTGTACGACTCCGGCAGAAGCCGGTATGAAGATTCGAACGCAGTCTCCAAGACTGGCGGATCTGCGGCGTGGCGTGATGGAGCTCTACATCTCCGACCATCCACTGGACTGCCTCACCTGCCCGGCCAACGGTCATTGCGAATTGCAGGATATGGCCGGGGCCGTTGGCCTTCGCGAAGTCCGGTATGGATACGATGGCGAGAATCATCTGGACCGGCCGAAGGACACCTCGAATCCTTACTTCACGTTTGATCCCAGCAAATGCATTGTGTGTAGCCGGTGCGTGCGTGCCTGCGATGAGGTTCAGGGAACGCTTGCGCTGACCATCGATGGCCGCGGCTTCGCCTCCATGATTTCTCCCGGTCAGATGCAGAACTTCATGGATTCCGAATGCGTTTCATGCGGCGCCTGCATCCAGGCCTGTCCGACAGCCACCCTGATGGAGAAGTCTGTTTACGCTTATGGCCAGCCGGATCGCGTGGTTGAAACGACCTGCGCCTATTGCGGTGTCGGATGTTCATTCAAAGCCGAGATAAAGGGTAACCAGGTGGTGCGCATGGTGCCCAACAAGAACGGGCAAGCGAATGAAGGCCACTCGTGTGTAAAGGGCCGTTTTGCCTTCGGCTATACGACGCATCCCGACCGCATCCTGAAGCCGATGATCCGCAAGTCGATTGAGGACCCGTGGAAGGAAGTCAGCTGGAACGAAGCGGTCGCTTATGTTGCGTCTGAATTCAAACGCGTTCAGGAAAAGTACGGACGTGATTCGGTCGGGGCGGTAACCTCCTCGCGTTGCACGAACGAAGAAACCTTCGTGATGCAAAAACTTGTCCGTGCCGTGTTCAACAATAACAACGTCGATACCTGTGCCCGCGTTTGCCACTCTCCAACCGGCTATGGCTTGAAGACCACATTTGGTACATCGGCCGGCACACAGGAGTTCGCCTCGGTCGACCAGGCAGATGTCATCATGATCATCGGCGCGAATCCGACCGATGGGCATCCCGTGTTTGCGTCGAGAATGAAGCAGAGATTGCGCGAAGGGGCGAAGCTGATCATCCTGGATCCTCGTGCAATCGATCTCGTCCGCACACCGCACATTGAGGCCGACTACCACCTTCAACTGAAGCCCGGAACCAACGTCGCGCTGATCAACGGTCTGGCGCATGTGATCGTGACCGAAGGCCTCGCGAACGAAAGTTTCGCCCTCGAACGCTGCGATCCGGACGAATACAACGCCTGGAAAGCATTCGTGTCCCAGCCGAAATACTCGCCCGAAGAAGTGGAGCGCATCACGGGCGTGCCGGCGGAACAGATTCGACAGGCTGCCAGGCTTTATGCGCGTCCCGGGAATTCGGCGATTTACTACGGCCTCGGCGTCACCGAGCACAGCCAGGGCTCCACAATGGTGATCGGCATGGCTAATCTCGCAATGGCGACAGGTAATCTGGGCCGAGAAGGTGTTGGCGTGAATCCTCTGCGCGGTCAGAACAACGTCCAGGGTTCCTGCGACATGGGATCCTTCCCGCATGAGTTGTCCGGCTATCGCCACATTTCGGATAGCGTCGTTCGAGCACAGTTCGAGAAAGAGTGGGGGGTGCATCTCGACGCCGAACCGGGTCTCCGTATTCCAAACATGTTTGACGCCGCGCTCGACGGAAGCTTCAAGGCCATGTACATCCAGGGTGAGGACTTCGTGCAGTCCGATCCGAATACCCAGCATATCGAGCGTGCGATGCGCGCCATGGAATGCGTTGTCGTGCAGGACCTGTTCCTCACGGAAACGGCGAAGTTTGCGCATGTTTTCCTGCCGGGCTCGACTTTCCTCGAAAAAGATGGAACGTTTACCAATGCCGAGCGTCGCATTCAGCTTGTTCGAAAAGTGATGCCGCCGGTTGCGGGATTGGCCGACTGGGAGATCACCTGCGCAATCTCCAACGCGATGGGTTACCCGATGAATTACAACCACCCGTCGGAAATCATGGATGAGATCGCCCGATTAACCCCGACGTTTTCCGGCGTCAGTTTCGAAAAGATCGACAGGCTTGGCAGCGTCCAGTGGCCGTGCAACGACAAGGCTCCCGAGGGCACCCCGACGATGCACGTCGGCGGCTTCGTGCGCGGCAAGGGAAAGTTTGTGCTGACCGAATATGTCGCAACCGATGAGCGCACCAGCCGGAAGTATCCATTGATCCTCACGACCGGCCGCATTCTCTCGCAGTACAACGTGGGGGCGCAGACCCGTCGTACCGAAAACGTGGTATGGCACGATGAGGACGTTCTCGAAATCCATCCGCACGATGCCGAGCAACGCGGGATCAAGGATGGCGGTACCGTGGAAGTTGCAAGCCGCGCTGGACGAGTGGTCTTACACGCCCGAGTGACGGAAAGGATCCAGCCCGGTGTGGTCTACACGACGTTCCATCACCCGGATACGGGGACAAACGTCGTGACCACCGACAACTCCGATTGGGCTACAAACTGTCCGGAATACAAAGTGACCGCCGTGGAAGTCACGCCGGTCAGTCGGCCTTCTCGATGGCAGGAGCAGCACCGCGATTTCACGGAGCAACAGGAAGACTTGCTCGAACAGCGCCTGACGAAAAGCTAGGTATGGATATTCACCATCTCGTCAAGATGGCGAACAGTATCGGTGACTTCTTTGGATCAGAGCCGGACAAGGCGAAGGGCGCAAAAGGCGTCGCGGATCATATCCGCAATTTCTGGGATCCCCGCATGCGCCGCCAAATCTTCGCCCACATCGACCAGTCGTCGGGTGAAGGTTTGTCGGACCTGGTTCTCACCGCGCTTCGCGCGCACCGAAAGGAACTCTCCGCCTGAAACTTCGAGAGTTCAGCGTAGCGTTCTTGTGAAAAACTCGACTGTCCTCTGAAAAGCAAGCTCTGCCGCTTCCCGGTTGTAGTTTGGGCCGGTCTCATTAGCGAAGGCGTGTCCCGCCTTATAACGGTGGAACTCGAACTCTACCCCCGCCGCACGCAGTTTTTTCTCAAGTTCGTCCACTCCGGAGATGGAGAAGAACGCATCATCGATGGAGAAGTGACCCAGAAGCGGCGCCTTGATTTTCGATGCGTCGACGTATTCCAGCGGCGGATATCCGTACCAGGTTGCTGCGGCATCCGCGTCCGGCACATTGACCGCGGCAAGCAGCGTCAGCGCCCCGCCCATGCAGAATCCGGTGACACCGACCTTGCGACTGTTCGTCTTGAGATATCGAACCGCGCCACCGACGTCCTGGCCTGCGGCGTCGCCAAAGTTGAGATTGCTCATCAGATGGTGGGCTTCCTGGGCTTCAACAGTGACTTTGCCGCGGTACAGGTCGGGTACGAGCGTACGAAATCCAGCGGCGGTGAGTCTGTTGGCAGCGCCTTTGATCTGGTCGTTCAATCCCCACCATTCCTGAATGACAACGATTGCAGGCGCTTCCGAACCTCCTGAAGGTTCGGCGTAATACCCGTTGATTGCTTTTCCATCAGGTCTGTTAAAGGTGATTGTTTTCATACGCGGATTTCACTCATTTTAAATTGCCCCTGAGTGAGGGCAACAACATAATTGTCGGACCGCTGCTGAGCCGCAGGGAGAAACCAATGAACCTGCCGGAGTTTAAGTACCATCGAGATCCTGTCCGGAGCGGAAGCGTGGAAAAATCGCCGAAGCGATGCCAATGCTGCGGCGAGACTCGTGGCTACATCTATTCAGGCCCTGTCTACTCTGAAGAGGACCTCGACGATTCCATCTGTCCATGGTGTATTGCCGATGGAGCAGCGCACGAGAAATTTAACGCAACATTTGTCGATGAGGAGGCATTGTCGGATGACCTGCCGGAGAACATCGTCGGGGAGGTTGCGTGGCGCACTCCAGGTTATAGCGCCTGGCAGACGGAGCAGTGGTTTTCCTGCTGCAACGATGCGATGACGTTTCTCGAGCCCGTAGGTATCGCCGAGATCCGCGAGCGCTATCGGGGGTTGGAATTCAACATTCTGGGCAATATCCTGTATGACCTTCAGGTCTCCGGCGGGGCGGCGCATCGCCTGCTGGAGACCCTCGACAAACAGCACGGGCCGACGGCGTACGTTTTTCAGTGTTCCCACTGTAACGCGTACCGTACCTTTGTCGACACGCATTGATGAGGAATGAACTCCATGAGCACCGTTCCTGAAATCCTGCGACTGCTGCGTGAAAGCCGCTTTGATGATGCGATTCCTCTTGTTACGTCGGCCCTGCGCGACGCAGCAGCGGAATCGCCCCAGAGACTAACGGAGGTTGCGCGCGAGATTGTTCAATGGCGGGGATTCTTTCCGAATACCGCACAGGCCATCACATCGGAATCCTGGTTCCGGGCCGTTCACAGTCTTCTTGCTGAGCTCGCGGGGCCCGAGTCTCCGGCTGCCATGGCTGCGGCAGAAAATCTCGGCGGGCTTCTGGGTTCGATCGATAAGGTCGAGGAGGCTATCGGCCTGCGCGAGAAGGTCCTGATACACCTGCGTAGCCGCTTTGCGCACGATGACCAGCGCGTGATGATGGTTCGCGACGGTTTGAGCATCCTCTACCAGCGCGTAGGGCGCGAGGACAAGCTGCAAGCGCTATACCAGGACACGGGAGTGTGCGATCACCTGCGGACCGCCGAGAAATACGTTCGGGATAAGGGCGGCCGAGTGGTGTCCCTTGGGCGGCCATGGTCGGCAAATTGCCACATTTGGGTTTACTTCGACACCATCCTCGATGCTCCTGCCCTGATCAAAGGTCTAGGCCTCGATGCGTGTGTGGAGGTTCACGATCACCGCGGAACCCACGACGGGAGTGAACGTGGCATCGTTTGCACCGTCCACCATGACGGGATCATGGGGCCACACCCGGCCGATGCGTCGAGCAATGTCAGGACGGTTTCAGCTGTATAATGCCGCAACGATTCTTGTTAACCGATGCAATTGGAGGAAGCTCAAATGTTCTCGCGACAGGTGTTCCCGGTTCTGACCGCCCTTCTGCTGGGTTTAGCGTTGATGACGACGACGTTTGCCCATCACTCGACGGCAATGTATGACATGAACAATCCGGTGACGGTCACCGGGGTCGTCAAGCGCTTCGAATGGACAAATCCCCACGCGTTCATCTTCCTCGAAGTCAAAGATGAAAAAGGCGTCGTAGTGGAGTGGGAAGTGGAGATGATGAGTTTGAATCACCTGCGGAACTTTGGCTGGACGCGTAACACCGTGAAACCCGGTGACACCATTTCCTGTACGGGGGGCGCGGCGAAGAACGGATCGCCGTCCATGATCAGTTCCTATATGAAACTGGCCGATGGCCGCGATATCAAGTCGTAGGAGGAGCCGCATATGAAGATTGCAGCACTTTTCGGAACGCTATCTCTTGTCGCGATGACCCTGGGGGCGCAAGCTCCGACGCCTCCAGCCCAGACTCCACCTGCTCCCGCTGCGCCGGGCGCGACTCCCGCGGGATTCACGGGATCGGCCTATGCGAAGGCCAGAGAAATTCCTGCGAGAATCGTTGACTTCAAGGCGGAGCCTGCCTCGATTCGTCCCGGACAGTCCATCACCTTGCAGTGGCTTGCAGAGAATCCCGTCGGCGAAGTGACCATCACTCCTGAGCCCGGCCGAGTAACGCCGCGCGGAAGCCGTCAAATGTCTCCGGCAGCGACGACAACCTATACGCTGACGGTGCGCGGACCAGCCGATCAGGTTCTGACGCGAACGGTCACCGTGAATGTTGCCGGCACGAAACCGCTTGCGCCCGGTGCGGCTGCGGCAAATGCCAAAAAACCCGTGCCGCGAACGGCACAGGGCACGCCGGACCTGTCCGGCGTATATGGCGGGGGCGGCGGAGGTGGACGGGGAGCGGGCGCTGCTGCCGGACCGGTCCTGAAAGCCGGCGCTGAGAAGTACCGGATCCAGCGCGCGCCGACCGATCCGGGCGCCACAGCGAACTGCATGCCGCTGATACCGCCGCAATCCTGGGGCGTGCCTTACCAGTTTCAGATTCTGCAGGGCGCAAGTTACGTTGCAATCTTCCACGAGTATCCGGGAACGTTTCGGATTATTCCGACGGATGGCACGCCACACCCTGCCGATCCAGATCCGAGCTGGTTAGGGAATTCTGTCGGGCACTGGGAAGGCGATACGCTCGTCGTCGACACCATCGGTTTCAACGACAAGACGGAGTTACAGGGATATCGGCACACCGAGAGCCTGCGTATGGTGGAGAAATTTCGCCGGGTTGACTTCGACTCGATTCAGTACGAAGCGACAATCGAAGACCCTGACGTCTTCGAGAAACCATGGACGATCACTCGCACTTTTGCGCTCCGGCCCGAATTGAAGCGGATCGACGAGTTCATTTGCGAGAACAATCGCGATTACAGACCGCTGTTCGGTACGAAGTAAGAATCGCGTTCGGATGCTCAAAGACTCGTGGCTGTTTCCGATAGGGGAGTCCTTACACCTTGTCGGTATCGCCCTGATGGCGGGCACGATTATTCTCGAAGATTTGCGCACGCTTGGGTCGACACACAGGAACGTCCCGCCATTTTGGACCTCCGTCGGCTTCGGGCTGCTCGCGGTGACGAGCCCCTTTCTGTTTTTCGCTAATGTCCCCCGGTACCTGAGCAATCCGGCATTTCTCGTGAAGATGCTGGTTTTGCTGGTTGCCATTGCGTTTCATTTCACGATGCACCGCAGGCGCACGCGTTTTGCGGCCATTCTCTCGATAATTCTCTGGACCTGTGTTGTTCTTGGCGGACGCGCTATCGCGGACTTCGATGTTTGAGTGGCTGAGCGGGTCGATATGGGGTTATCCCATCATCGCCGGCGTTCATGTTGCCGGTCTGGCGTTATTCGGAGCGACTGTCCTTACCAGTCCAGAGCAATTGAAAACCTGGAAACGCGTCGGCTTTGCGGCAATGCTCGTTACGGGCCTGCTTATTTTCGGCATGCACCCAGCTCATTACGCATCGAGCACTGCGTTCCGGGTGAAAATGCTGTTACTCGTGGCTGTACTGAGCTTGAAAATGCCACGGGCTGTGTCGCTGATGTTGTGGGCCGCGATTATTTTTGCGTCCCGCGGTATCGCGTTCTTCTAGCTTCCAGCCCTTACCGCAGGTTGAAATTCATGTCGAGCGTGATGAAAAAGTCGACCGCTTCGCCGTTACGCGTCGCGGGCTGGAAACGCCACTGCCTTACCGCTGCGATAGCGGCTTCATCCAACCCCGACCCAAGGCCCTGAATCACCTGAATCGAGTCTACCGTTCCATCTCTGCGCACGATGGCCCGCAATCTGACGACGCCCTGAACGCGAGCCTCCCGCGCCTGGTCTGTGTACTGTGCTTCGACGCGATTCGTAATTACCGGGTTCGTCGTGTTCGCTGGTGCACCACGGGGACCTGCGGTTGGTGGAAACGGCGCGCTCGGGACAGTGGTCCCCATCGGACTCGCGGCAAGCGTAACGACGACGGGATTTGTATCGCTGTTCGAAAGGCGGAGCGGCCCTCGCAGCAGATCCGACGAACCATGCACAACCGAACGGACCGAATAGCCCGGAGAGGTTACACCGACACGATATTCGCCCTCCGGCAGCAAAACATTGAAGGCATCCCCCTGCAATAGCGCACTGACAACCACTGTCCCGGTCGGGTGGGCGACCGAAAACGGGACGCTGTGGCAGCCCTCCGGGACCTTCGAGGACCGCACGTCCCGGTGTGTTTCGCATTGGCGGCACCGTGAATTCAATGCCGGTGACGTCTGTACTTCCCACGACGATCGGTCGAAAGGGAACGGGAACAGAGAGAGTCAGGTTGTAGTTCCCGGAACGAACATTGAAGAACTCG
This sequence comes from Terriglobia bacterium, assembly GCA_035712125.1. Classification (GTDB taxonomy): domain Bacteria; phylum Acidobacteriota; class Terriglobia; order 20CM-2-55-15; family 20CM-2-55-15; genus DASTBJ01. The sequence goes on along the minus strand of DASTBJ010000684.1, from coordinate 1,044 downwards.
AATGATCCGTCCGGGGCAACAACAGCAGACGTTGTTACCGGCTGAGGGCCCGGCAGGATAAGGTTTGCCCGTAGCGCTGACGCTGCTCCCGGCAATCGCACCACGCGTCCGCGCACGGAGACTCCGGCGGAAGGAATGGTATTTCCCGGGATCGCCGATATTCCGGCGACGGGCGCCGTCGTTGGAGCCGGCGATACGCCGGCGACCGTAATGGAGCTCATCGTTGGGACGATGATATCCGGCACCGGGTTGGATTGTGTGGTCGGCCCGCCGGCGGGCGGTCTGGGCCGTTCCGGTGGCGCCTTGAGTGCCGGCGTACCGGCTTTCTCCCGTGCCTTCACAGCCTTCTTTACCTGGTCGTCGATGTTGGTCATGGTCTCCGAATTCCATCCGGTGCGGCGATCGCGAATTATCCCGTCTGCATCGATCGTGATGTAGGTTGGAAAAGCGGTGATCTTGAAGAGATTGGAAATCTTTCGGCTCGAGTCGATATATTGCGGCCACGCCATCTTGTTCTTCTCGACGTACTCGCGCCAGCCCGCATCGCTGGGTTCATTGACGGCCACACCAAGCATCACAAAGATTTCCGACGAGTGCTTTTTCGAATACCTGACGAGGCTGGGCGTCGACTCGCGACAGGGAGGACACCAGGTGCCCCAGAAATCCAGCAGGACAACCTTGCCTTTAAGATCCTCCAGCGTTACGTATTCTCCGTCCAGCGTGGTGAGTGTGAAGTCGGGGGCAAAGTTTTCTCGAGCCCGGCGCGGATCAGCGATCAGCTTTCGCGCGGTAGTCGCTTCCATGGTGTTACCGGAACGCGCAACGAAGTTTTGAAGCTCGTGAATGCCCTCAGTGTCCTTGTTGAACTTCAGCAGGGTCACGCCGAGGTTGTAGGAGACAATGGGATCCTGGTCACTGATCTCCAGTACCCTGCGAAACTCCGCAATAGCCTTCTCGAGATTGGAATCGCCCGGCTTGGTGACCGATGACACGATCGCGAGGCCCTTCTGATTGCGCACCATTCCTTCCACGGCCGAATTCGGA
>DASTBJ010000683.1:0-2930 GCA_035712125.1 Terriglobia bacterium | reverse complement strand
CGACTGCCGAAAGCCGCGGCCGGGCATGATTCTGCGGGCGGCAGAAGATCTGGGAATCGACCTGGACAGTTCTTTCATGATCGGCGATCGCTACGTGGACGTCCGTGCAGCCGATGCCGCAGGCATACGCTCGGTTCTCGTTCGTTCCGGTGACGGCGTCGCCGAGTTTGCTCAGTACGGCGGATCGCCGGGCCCACAGCCGAACTTCGTTGCCGACAATCTGCTGGCTGCCGTCGAGGCCATCCTCTCGGGGCTGGTGAAATGAGCCGGCTGGCCGACCTGGTTCGGAAGTTCAAGGAGAAGCGTGTCGCGGTCCTGGGAGATTTTGTCGCTGACGTATTCATCTATGGCGAGATCTCTCGCATATCGCGTGAGGCGCCGGTTCTTGTGCTCAACCAGCGCGAGACGCAACTGGTTCCCGGAGGCGGCGCGAATGCCGTTTATAACCTGCAAGCCCTTGGAGCGAGGCCTTTGCCAATCGGAATTGTCGGCAATGACGTGCACGGGCATCAGCTCCTCGACTTTTTCCGGAAGCTGAAGATCGATACGCGAGGGATTCGGGTTGAAAAGTCCTGGAAAACGCCAACCAAGACACGCATTCTTGCCGGCGCCGTCCATGCGCAACGTCAGCAGATTGTGCGGCTGGACTCCGGCGGTCCTGTCGGCCGGGTTCCCCGGCTTCGTCCGAAACTGCCGTCCTGCGATGCATTGATAGTTTCCGACTACGGATACGGCGCGATTACTCCGGAACTTGTCAAAAACCTCCGCCTCAACGGCGTGCCTGCGATGATCGATTCGCGTTTTTCGATTGATCGCTTTACCCACATGACCGCAGCCACACCCAACGAACCGGAAGTGGAAGCGGCCCTTGGCGTTCACATCGGAAACGATGCAAGAAAACTCGAATGGGCCGGCCGCACCCTGCTTCGGAAACTTAAACACGATGCGCTTGTGATCACGCGCGGCAAGGACGGGATGGCCGTATTTGAGCGCGGAAAAAAGACGGAGCACATCCCGATTTACGGCTCCGACGAGATTGCCGACGTCACCGGCGCCGGCGACACCGTTATCGCCACGTTTACGCTGGCGCTTGCCGCCGGTGCGTCATTTTCCGAAGCGGCGCGGCTTGCCAATTATGCCGGCGGCATTGTGGTGATGAAGTACGGGACGCGCCCGGTGTTTTACGACGAACTGCTTCATGCCGTCGAGGGAGCCAAATCGTGAAGCTACGGCACCTCGAAGAACTTCCGGGGCTCGTTGCAGGGAGGAGTGTAGTTCTTGCAAACGGATGCTTCGATATCCTCCACGTCGGCCACGTAAGGTACCTCGAGGGCGCCCGCAAGCTCGGCGACACGCTTGTGGTTGCCATCAACAGCGATCGTTCGGTCCGCGCGCTCAAGGGCGAGGGTCGACCAATACTGAATGAGACCGAACGCGTCGCTCTTGTTTCAGCGCTGCGGTGTGTGGATCATGTTGTCGTATTTGACGAGACCGATGTGACGCGTGTCCTGAATGTGCTTCGGCCCTCGGTGCATGCAAAAGGCACCGACTACACCGAGGAGACTGTGCCGGAACGGAATCAGGTACTCGCGTATGGCGGTCAGGTGCGAATTACCGGAGATCCGAAGGATCACTCCACACGAGACGTAATCCGGAAGATCCTTGACACGTATGGGAAGTAGTTTGTGAAACCTAACATCAGCCGCATTCTCGTCGTGAAGTTTGGTTCCCTGGGGGACATCGTGCACTGTCTGCCGTCGATAGCCCAGTTGCGTGCAGCGTTCCCGAAAGCGGAAATCGACTGGCTCGTTGAACGAAAGAACAAGACTGCAATCGAGTTGAGCGGCATCGAAGTTCGGATTGTTCCCATCGATACCTACCACTGGCGCAATAGCCCCAGCATCGGCAGCGCCAGGGAAATCGCCGAATTCGTGTGGGCCCTTCGCACGGACGGTTACGACTGCGCGATCGATTTCCAGGGGTTGATCAAATCGGCGTTTTTCGCTTATCTGTCCGGAGCGCCACTGCGAATCGGGTGGGAGCGGGACTTCCTCAAAGAGTCGGTGAGTCAGCTGTTTTATACGGAAGTCGTCAAACCGAAACGCATCCATATCATCGATCAGCAGATGGAGTTGCTCAGGCCCCTGGGAGTCGAGCCGGACTGGTATGCCGAAGTACCGTTGAAAGCATCGGCAGCCGCGAAGAAATCCATCGAGAACAAACTCAACGGGCTCTCGGACTACGTGCTGATCAACCCGGGTGGAAACTGGCGGACCAAGGTGTGGCACGCCGCGCGTTACGGGGAGCTGGCCGGACGACTGATGAAAGACGGAATTCCGGTGGCCGTCACCTGGGGACCCGGTGAAGAAGGCATGGTGCTGGAGCTGGTGCGTACCGCAGGCAACGGCGTCCGGCAGATTCCCGCGACGCTGGAAGAACTTGTGGCGCTCTGTGAAAAGGCCCGACTGTTCGTGGGCGGCGATACAGGTCCGATGCACTTTGCCGCGGCTTCCGGAACTCCGATCGTGTCGATCTTCGGACCGACAAGCAGCGACCGCAACGGACCATTCCGCCGCGAAGACATCGTTGTGGAGCGCCGACTGGCTTGCCGTCCGTGCTACGAACGCGACAAATGCCCGCTCGAGCACTGGGAATGCATGGAGCAAATCACCGTCGATCAGGTGTATGAAGCCTGCAAAAAGCGCCTCTCGATCGGGACGCGAGCGTGAGATGGGCATGGGATGATCCAGAAACTCCGCGTTCCCCTCGGATTTGCGATCGCCGCGCTTGTTCTGTATCTCGCACAGCCGACAGGCACGCTGATCCTGGTGGGCCTCCCAATTGCCCTGGCGGGCGCCGCGTTGCGCGCACTCGCAGCCGGCGTCATCCGCAAGGATGCCACCTTGACCACTTCGGGCCCGTACGCATGG
>DASTBJ010000682.1:0-3822 GCA_035712125.1 Terriglobia bacterium | reverse complement strand
AGTCATCCGGCCCGCGATGTTTGGCGTGTTCATCATCACCGCCGTCTACCTGCCCATCCTCGCGCTGATCGGCGTCGAAGGGAAAATGTTCCACCCAATGGCGATCACCGTGATCATTGCACTGGTTAGCGCAATGGCTTTGTCGCTCACATTCGTGCCGGCGGGCGTCGCCTTTCTCTTCCGGCTGCCGAAGCCCGAAAAACATGTGGCGGTCATGCGCGCCGCTGAATCTGCCTATCGGCCGGCGCTGGCTTTTGCGCTCGACCATCGGGCGCCGATCGTGGGCGGAGCCGTCATCCTGGTGCTCGGCTGCGGCTGGCTTGCGACCCGGATGGGTTCGGAGTTCATCCCGAATCTCGACGAGGGCGACATTGCCATGCACGCACTGCGCATTCCCGGGACCTCGCTGGGCCAGGCTGTCCGGCAACAGCAGCAACTGGAAGCCGCGGTGAAGGAATTGCCGGAGGTCGAGCGCGTTTTCGCGAAGATAGGCACCGCGGATGTGGCGACGGAGGCCGCTCCACCCAGCGTGGCGGACAACTTCATCATTTTGAAGCCGCGCTCCGAATGGCCAGATCCGGACAAGCCCAAGTCACGGTTCATTGCGGACCTCGAGGCCAAGGTCACGCCGATCCCCGGCAACCGCTACGAATTCCTGCAGCCTATCCAGATGCGCTTCAACGAGCTCATCGCCGGAGTACGCGCCGAGCTCGCGGTGAAGGTCTTCGGTGACGACCACGAACTGCTCGCCGAGCTCGGTGAGAAAATTGGTGCCGTCGTGCAGACGATCGACGGTGCGGCCGATTTGGTTGTTGAGCAGTCCACCGGTCTGCCCGTGATGACGATACAACCCAGGCGCGAGGTGCTGTCCCGCCTGGGTCTGAACATCGGTGAGCTACAGGATGAGGTTGCCACCGCGCTCGGTGGAACGGTCGCAAGCCAGTTCTACGAAGGCGATCGACGTGCGGACATCGTCGTTCGCCTGGCCGAAGACCTTCGCACGAATGTGGACCTGCTCAGAAATCTGCCGATTCCATTGCCGCAGGGCGGGTTCGTGCCTCTGAGCGAAGTCGCGGAGCTCTCGCTCGACACCGGACTCAACCAGATCAATCGGGAAAACGGGAAACGTCGTGTCGTCGTGACCGCGAACGTGCGCGGGCGTGACCCGGGGTCGTTTGTCAGTGAAGTGAAGCAGGCGATAGCCGGCAGTGTCGACGTGCCCGCAGGCTACTGGGTGGAATACGGCGGCACGTTCGAACAGCTCGAATCGGCTGCCCGGAGACTCGCGGTTGTCGTTCCGGTGACGCTGCTGATCATCTGCGTGCTGCTCTACATGGCGCTGGGGTCCGCGCGCGACGCTGCCATCATCTTCTCCGGCGTTCCGCTGGCGCTGACCGGAGGAGTGCTCGCGCTGTGGCTTCGCGACATTCCATTGTCGATTTCCGCCGGAGTCGGATTCATTGCGCTTTCCGGGGTGGCCGTCCTCAATGGCCTGGTCATGGTGACTTTCATCCGCGAGCTCATGGATCGCGGCATGGCCGTACGGGAAGCCGTCCAGCAGGGCGCACTCACACGGTTACGTCCGGTGCTCATGACTGCGCTCGTCGCGGCACTTGGATTCGTGCCGATGGCGTTCAACACGGGCGTCGGCAGCGAAGTGCAGCGGCCACTTGCAACCGTCGTGATCGGCGGCGTGATCTCGTCGACGATGCTGACGCTGCTCGTGTTGCCCGGGCTGTATGAGATGGTTCATCGGCGCAGACAGGTGGTATCGCAGATCATCGAGGTGCCTGGTTAATACCGCGTGCCATCACCTTCACGGCTCAGCTGTTCAGACCTCCCCAGGGCCGCAACGAATACAATTCGGTGGTGTATTGATCGTTGCCGCTTGGTATCAACCCTGAATCACCAGTATCAGAATTCAACAGAGCCGAATAGATTCCGTGTGAACCAGGCAGAGCGCAGCAGACGTTGCAAATCCAGGTGATAGAGAGCACGCCCCAGAAACCCATCGACCGCCGGATCTCGGTGGCGCCCATGATGGATTGGACGGACGGTCGATAAATCCCAACTTGAACGGAAGGTCGTCCGTCTCGTTCGTTGCCGGATGATGCAGCCTGCTCCGATCGTTCGTCGAAGCTTGTACCAAGTGGGCTCGGATGCTTCCTGGCTTCAGCTTCGGATTGCTGTTTGAACCACTCCATTGCGCGCGCGGTGGTGAACACTTGGCCCGGTTTCAAACCCAGGTCCTTAACCATGTCTTTGAGCAGCGCTCTGGTCGGCTTTTCGTAGATAGTCCGCGGCAAGTGCAGCTCCTTTTCTAGTTCCAACTTCGCAAGCAACATACTTTGGCGAGACGGTCTGGCCTTGGGGTCTGCACAGAGCTTAATTTCGATTGAAGTCTTGTGAGAGCGAAACCGCCGCTGTTGACGCAATCAGGCAGGGGTCGCTCCAACCGACTGGGTAATAAACATACCACTTGGCCATAAGTGGTGCTATTATTACCCACCATGAAGACCCGCAATCCCGACACCGCACTACAAGCCTTTCGCGACAACGGCGGCACCCTACGCACCCGAGATCTCATCGCGCTCGGAGTGCACACCGACGCCCTGTACATGCTGCGCGACGCCGGTCGCATCGTCGAACTCGGCCGTGGTCTTTATCGCCTGGCCGAAACTGGCGAAGCCGAGCATCCCGACCTCGCCATGGTAGCGGCGCGCGCGCCGGATGCGGCCGTCTGCCTGATCAGCGCGCTTTCGTATCACGACATCACGACCCAGATTCCATCCTCCGTTCACCTGGCCGTGCCGCGTGGCAGCTATCACGGCATCAGACTGCCGATTCCCGTCACGGTGTATCGCTTTGACCCGAAGACCTTCAACAAGGGGCTTGAGACGCAGCGCGTCGGTGGCGTGCCCCTGAAGATCTACAGCGCCGCGCGCAGCGTGGTGGATTGTTTCAAGTTCCGGAACAAGCTTGGAATGGACGTGGCGCTCGAAGCGCTGCGTATGGCGCGACAACGAAAGCGGGTGCAGAACAAAGATCTGCTGCACTACGCACGGCTGCTGCGTGTCGAAAATCCCATGTCGCCGTACCTGCAGGCGATCGAATGACCGGGATGGAAATCAAGAACGTCACGGCGTCCGTGCTGGCCAAGCTGCGCAACAATTCAAAGTCGAGCGGTGCTCCGTTCCAGCAGGTCCTTCAGCTATACGCGATGGAGCGATTCCTGTATCGCATCTCGAAGTCGCGGCATGCGCAAAGCCTCATTCTGAAAGGCGCGCTGCTGCTGAAGACGATCGGCATTCCCAGCGCACGTCCCACCGTGGACATCGACATGCTTCGCAAGGGCAAGGCCGATCACGCAAGCCTGGTGGCGCTCATCAAAGACTGTGCAACTCTTGAAGTGGAGGCAGACGGACTCGCCTTCATCGCCGACAGCGTGGTTGCCGAGGACATCGCGATGGACTCGGACTACAAAGGAACGCGAGTCCTGATGCATGCGCGCATGGACAATGTGCGTCTGAAAATCCAGATCGACTTCGGCGTGGGAGACGTCATGGTGCCCGTACCGCGGATGATCGAGTATCCGGTCTTTCTGGGCGGTGACACCATCTCGCTGCTTGCCTATCCAATCGAGTCCTCAATTGCGGAAAAACTCCAGGCCATGGTCGCGCTCGGCAATGCTAACAGCCGGATGAAGGACTTTTACGATGTCTGGATCTGCGCGAAGCATCTTGATTTCAAAGCGGACGCACTTCTCAAAGCAATCGACGCGACGTTCAAGAATCGGGAGACGCCCGTTCCGGCTGACGATGT
>DASTBJ010000681.1:0-9147 GCA_035712125.1 Terriglobia bacterium | reverse complement strand
ATGGATTGAATCCTGGAATCCGCCGGGATGCCGTGACGTCGCAACACTGATGCATGGCCGCCAGCCCAGACCAGCCGGAGGCCAAACAGAATTACCCCTGCCGTCCACATCGGCAGAATCCATCCGTCAATCGCGTCGACCGATGCCCTGGCAATCACGTTCTGAGGAATAGATAACACCTGCGCTCCGGTGTCCGCGGCAGATGCCGCGACCGAAACCCGTGGCGCGAAAGCAGCCGGATAAACGATTCCCATTGTGATGACTGGCGCGATAGCCAGCAATGCAAGAACGATGCAGCTCGCAACGTACCTCGCGGTGGGCGAACTCCGGCGGAGGAACACAAGAACTAAGGCCAGCAGTAACGCAGCTGCAATTCCCTGCCAGATGAAGTGAAGTAAAGCGTTAGTCAACGCCTGGGCCATGGGTGTCATTTCGTTCCTCCTTCAAATCGATCCAGCAGCTTCTCGATCGCCTCGAGATCTTCCGGGGACGACTTTTTTGTGGAGATCGCCTGCATCACGAGAGCCTTCACCGAACCGCCGAACGCCCGCTGAACCAGGTCCTGAAGGAGTTGTCTTTGCGTTTTTTCCTGAGAGTATTTTGGGCGATAGATCTGTGGTCTGACGGCTTCGTCACGCTCAACGAGCCCCTTCTCCGTCATGATCTGAAGCATTTTCAGCGCAGTGGTGTAGCCGGTTTCACGCGTGGCGCTCAGCCTCGCCTGAACCTCACGAACCGAGCCAGGGCCGTTTTCCCAGAGTACTCGCAAGATGGCGAGTTCCATTTTGGTTGGACGGTGTTGTTTTTCTGCCATGTCGCGGATGATGACGAATGTTTTCGTCATTGTCAACGAAAACCTTCGTCATTTTGTAAGCGCTATACTTCATGGGAATGGATGTTCTCGCACATGGCCTGTGGGGCGGGGTCGCGTTTGGCCGGGAAACCCGATGGCACTGGCGAGGAGCATTTCTGCTCGGCATGGCGCCCGACATTCTGGCATTCGGCCCGTTTTTCCTCTCTCAACTCGGAAGTACCGAGTGGAGAGCATTTCCGCCTTATGTTTACCAGGCTTACAACGTCACTCACAGTTTCGTAGTCTGGGGAGCGCTCGCCGCGGCGATCTGGCTGGCTCGAAGGAAATTCCCATTCGTTCTTGGCGCGTGGGCCCTCCATGTGCTGTTCGACATTCCTTTACACGAGATTTCATTCTTTCCCACGCCTTACCTGTGGCCCTTTGAAACGCCGCTCGTAAAAGGCGTGCGATGGGCACAGCCCGCTGTCATGATTCCGAATTACCTGGCGCTGATCGTTGCATATGCGCTGATGATCGGCACACGGTATCGGCGTCAGAAAGCCGAAGCGCGAGACAAAAGTATTGGGGCCGGAGACGCCTTAAGATAGACTCGCTGAGTTTTCAAGGGAGCTGAAATGGTACTGGCGTTGATCGTCGGATGTCTTGTTCTCGGTACTGCGGTTCTGGCCGGAATAGCCGCTTATCTTCTTAACAAACTGAATCGATCCTAAGAACCTGCCTAGAAGGCGTTGCCCAGGAAGGGCAGCATGTGCCCGTAATAGAGAATGCCGATCCAAAGAAATATCGCCAACACCGCGGCGATCTTTGTCCGCATCGGAGCTTCATCATCTGGACCAACCGCCCACGTCTCATCGACCAGCATGAAGTAGAGAACATTTATCCCGGCGAGAACGATCAGAACAACCTTCCGATGGAACTCGACATTGTTCACGTACTGTCCGGGGGCCGCGAGGAAGAACAGCATCCCGGTAATAAAATTGAGGAGGAAGCCCAGCATCCCCAGTGGCAACAACTGGTAAAGGGACTTGAATGACAATCCTTTCGCCATTCCCAGAAGCCGAAGATCCACGACGAGTACGGTAATAAACAGCATGCAAAGGCCGATGAAGTGAACGGTCTCGGCCGCGGGCCATATCCATCCAATGCCGGTATTGCCGGCAACGACAGCTCCGATGCTCTTTGCGATACCTGTGGGCTCGGATTCGCCGACAACGGGAAGGGATGCTTCGGCAGCGTCTAAGAGTTCCGGATGTCGAATCTCGCTTCCTTCTCCGGCTGCCAGGGCCATCGCTCCGACCGACACGATCGAGAACAGCAGGACGACTGTCCAATTCCAGCCTGCGATTTGCGAACTCTTGCGCAGCTGCCACAAGGCCAGCCATGCGAAAAATCCGGTCGTCTCCATAAGGACGAAAGCAAGCAACGCCAGGTCTTCGTGGTTCCTGATTAGTTGTGCCGATACATCGGGAGGACACTTCATTTCAGGACAGAGCGTACGTTCTGCGGCACCCCCCGTTACGTAGGTCGGAATTGCCATGACGGCGACGAGGAAGAACAGAACAAGCCCGGCTTTTCGCAACGAATCGCTCGTGGTAAAGAACCCTCCAATGTAGACGAACAGAGCGATGGCAAACCCAATCGTCGGGAGGTGATTCAACAACAGATGCGCGTGGGCGAGATTAAGGGATTCCATAGGTTACGTCACTTCAATGAGAGGTGATACGTACGCCAGCAGGCGGCCGCAGGTTATGGCACCTATCCAGAAAAGCAAAGACAGGTACGCCAGGGCTCGCGCATCACTGCTCAGGGGGGTGCTGTCGACCTGAGGATTCGAGAGAACACGATTCCTGATTCTCCTCAGAACCACGAGCGCAAGGGCTATAAAGATCATCTTGATGAAAAAGTCGAGATTTGTGAGCTTGTTCGTTGCGTCCTGCATCACCAGCATGGTCCCCGTGATGGCATTCATCCAGAAGCCGAGCCATAGAATCGGGAAGAGTTTGTTCATTGGCGAAAGGCGCAAACCGGGCGCGAAACCGAGGATCCGAAAGTTGATACCTGCGCTAATACCCACGCACAACGCCATGCCCACGGTATGGAGCAGCAGAATCGTGGGGAACGCAAAAATTGAGGGTGATTCCCGGATCCAGGTTGAGAATCCGGTGTTCTCCAGCCATTTCAAAAACTCAATCACGATTTATCAAGACCTCGAAAAACAGACGGCAGCGAGCAATCAAACCGGTGGTGCTATCGCACGATCTCGCAGCCCGTTGGAGAAAATTTGGAATTATTGAGTTCTTTCTTAAATGTCGAGCTCGTCATGCTGTACGGGCCGCCACGCCCACCACCCCCACCCCCGGGCGGCGTAGGATCGTCGATCAGCGCTGTAACCGTGAAATACTCCACACCGAAATCTGAATGACGGGTGAAGTGTTCCGTAAGCGTCGCGTTCTCGCTGTAGGCGTTCCGGCTCGAAAGCAAGTACCCGCCACTGAGATTCGTGGTCACCACCCGAAGGCTACCCCAGCGAGGCGGAGCCGGTGCAGCCGCGCCACCGCCACGGCCACCACCACCACCACCACCGCCACGACCACCACCGCCGCCAACTTCCCAGGTGGCTATGGAGTAACCCTGAAGACTCTTCGAAGTGTTCGGAGGGACGGTCGTGTTGAAGCGGAACAGACGCGTTTGCGTGCCCGCGTCCATGTCTACCTTGAGGGTGTTTTCGTCAGCCCACGAAATGTTCAATCTGCCCGGCACGCGCATACTTCCACCGGCAGCGTACACTCTGCACTGCTCGCCGCCCGGCGCAGGCGCCACAGCGGCACCGCGGGCAGCACCGCCGCCACCTCCGCCACCGCCACCTCCGCCACCTCCGCGACCACCGCGCGGTACACCTGACGGCGGCGAGTCCGGTGACATTCGTTCGATCCAGTCTTCAGTCACGATCGACACCCACGTGCCGGTCAGATCCACCGGAGCCGCGGCTCTTGCGCCGCCCGCAGGAGCAGCCGCTCCACCGCGCCCCTGAGCAGGAGCAGCCGCCGCCGCGCCGCCAGGGGCAGGAGCACCTCCGGCGGGCGCACCGGCCGGAGCCGCACCAGCGCCGCGTTGACCGCCACCTTGTCCTGCCTGAGCAAAAACAATCGTATTGGCGATAACGACTGCCGCCAGGAACACAAAAGTCAGCGGCGTCTTAGTCCGCAATACATTAGCCTCAGGCATGATTCTTCCTCCGAGCACTGCTATTGAACGTTCCCTTGCCACTCCCAAAAGGGCCGCGTGTCCGTTGCTGGTCGGGTGGCTCGACGGACCAGGACTTTCCTTTCAGCAGCATCACGGGAAGGCGCGCCATCGATCACAAGGTAGTCGCCGACCTGCAGGGTGTAACGATCCACACCTCCTTGAGAAAGCTGTGTGACCCCACCCCACTCGCCACCCCAGCGAACCATCTTTCCGTCCTTATCCTTCACCTCGATATTGATAAAGGAGTGGGGGTTGCGAATATTAAACTCAACGACTTTGCCTTCGATGCGTACAAGCCTGTCTTCAACGTAAGTTCCGGCGAACGAATGGTGGGCGTATGCGGCCGCACTGAGGGCCAACATTGCCACGATGATGATGAGGGCAACGAATCTGGACTTCATACTGTCATCCTCCGAAGGTCATGAAAAAAAGTGCTTGGCATGAACAGTGCCACAGTTACGTTTACTTGGCAACGCTGAGGTTCTTGTAAATTGCCTCCGCAAACATCTCTGCCGTCCACGCCGAATCCCGGTTGTACCGGGGCTCATATTCGTATGTGACACTTGGCTTTAACGCCTTGACCTGCTGCAGGGTCATGCCCTTCTTGATTGCGTTCTGTACGCGATCCCGAATGATGGTCAGCATGTCCCGGTATTCGAGGACGTCGTGCTCGTCGCCTATCCGGCCATAGCCGGGAATCACCATCGTTCCACCTTCCTGATTGTGCTTGGGGACTGTGATTTCGAGCAGTGTATTGAGACCATCGAGGATGCCGTTGATCGTGCCGCCATGTTCGATGTCGATAAACGGGAAGCTGGCCATATTCATGATCTCACCGGTGGCAACCACATCGGATTTTCGAAACCACACCATGCTGTCACCATCGGTCACCGCGTTCGCCATGCGAAGGACAATGACGGCCTCGTCATTGGAAGACAGGTCCTTCTGTTTGCCCGGAAAAGTACTGGGTGGCCAGCGGTCTACGGCAATCCTGTTGCGCCCCATTTCCGTCATCAGAGCGAGAAGGCGGGAACTGCCGATCAGGTCGGCTTCGTTGGGTCGGCCCCCAAGACCTGGGCCGGTATTATCGATTTGCCGGCCTTCCTTCACTAGAACCCCATTTCCGCCGGTGTGGGAATCCATCAGTGTCGTATTGATAATGGTGCGAAGCGGCTTATTGGAAAGCTTGCGAACAGCCGCCAGAACCTTTGGCGCCATCTGTTCATACCCTGTGTCAACCAGCAGGACGGAGTCCGCTCCAACCTGCGCCGCGATATTTCCGCCCGCCCCTGCCAGCAGGTAAACCTGCCCCTGGACTTTCAGCGTTTCAACCTCGAGTTTGGACCAATCCGGATTCTTCGGAAACGGCGTCTGCCTGGGCGTACGGATTTGCTGCTGCGCGGTGAGACCGGCAGTGAGTACAGCTCCCGCAGCTAGAGTTAGCAATGTCCTGATCAACGTCCTCTTCATTATGGTTCTCCTAGTTCTGCCCTCGACCGCCACCGCGAGCTCCGCCGCCGGCGGGCGCTCCGCCTCCGCCGCGCCCTCCAGGTGCCGCTGCACCACCGCCTCGCTGTCCTCCGCCCTGGCCGGGCGGCGGAGCGGGAGCAGCTCCCTGGGAGAGTTCACCCGGCATGGTGAAAACGGCAACCGGAAGTTTCTTCATTCTCGCTCGATATTCGGGGTACATCGTTTCGGGGCCACCGAGAGTGACTTCCTGCGGCAGGTTATGTTGAGCCGCGTATTCAGCCACCCATGGGTTCTCGCCAGCGAAATAGGACGGTACGTCCCCTCGAACGCGTTCGCCTTCCTCGATGTATTCGCAATTCCAGAAGGGATTGAAGTTGGTTCCCCCGGTAAGCGGCAGATCCTCGCTCTTAATCAAAGGTTCAGCCAGGTAGATGGGATCGTCGGTGACGCTGATGTGCGTCCAGATATTTCCGTTCCTTACCCAATGCTCAATAGTGGTCGCCTCGTCGCTGGAGGGTATGTTGGACCGCCGGTACCAGCCCTGCTTCACATGGGTGGTCGTGATGGTCAACATGTTCCCTTCCCAAACGCCGGTCGAGAAACCCATCCACGTGTGGGGGGCATTCGGCGAGGGATGCTGCCTGCCATCCATCCAGATGGTCCGGTGCTGCCCATACGTATTGATCGCTTCGTGGATAGCGATCAGCTGATGGGTAACGGGATCTCGCTCTTCCCAGATGCGGGCCCCGAATGGACCACGGTGGATATAAGACACGACGTGCACCTGACATTCGTGCTCTGGAAGTGACAGTCGCGACGACTTGTAGGCCAGTCCCCATTGCCGGCCATAATCGTTGATGGGAAGGCCGAGAAACTCCACGAGCGACGGCCCTGCAGCCCGCTCTGGACCATCCTCGGAATTGGTATTCCCCTGGTACACGCCTGTGAAGTCGATCTGCGCAAATGCCGGGACGCCGACAAACAGCATTAGCCCCAAAAGCAACGGAACGACAATCCTGGCCCGACTCGCGTCACACATAGCACGCTCCCTTAACCATTTAATGACCCCGATTCCTGGCTCGACGGCCCGCGCCCGAGCAACTGAATCAGCGCAGTCCTGCGATAAATTTGCCGGAATGGTAGTAAATTCCCACGATGAAGTCCATGCCTGTTGACACGTCCCTTGCGCAATGTAAATGTTTCCTTTACATGCGACTGCCACGGTACCGCTATGGCTTTGCGGCTTTTTTGCCGCTAATCGTAGGCGCCCTGTCCTATTTCTCCGCGCCTCGCCAGGCAGATCCATGGCTCGGAACCTGGCACCGCAACGTCGAGGCTTCCGAGGTGTCGGCTGCGCCCCGTTACAAGAGAGTCACAACCCGGATTGAACCGTGGCAGGAGGGGCTTAAGGTGAGCTACGACATGGTGGGCATCCGGGGTGGCGTCACCCACACCGAATGGACTGGCCGGTTCGACGGCAAAGACTACCCCATGCACGGTCTCGATTACGTCATGACCAACGCCTACCGTAAGATCGACGCCCGCAGTTACGAAATTGTGATCAAGATCGATGGCACGATAACAGCAATTGCACTGGTGGTCGTGTCGCCGGATGGCAAAACTCTCAGCGTGTCGACCGAGCAAAAAACAGGCGATGGCAAGACCTCGAAAACCACTGCTGTTTACCAGAGACAATAGGTCACGGATCGTGCGGCCGCACCCAGCGGAATGTGCTATTCAACAAGCGGAACGTATCGAAGTTCACGAGTTGAAGCTCGGTTCTGATCTTGTATCCGTCCATTTCCCCGTCGAGGATGAGCCGATCGGTTGAAGGGCGATCAAAGCTAAAGTTGGCCTTCCAGTTTCGGCTGCTCCCCTTCGTTAGTGCGACAGTTCTTCGAGACGGGTCCACAACAACGCCAAAACGCGCGAAAGAATCGTCGGTCCGCTGAAATGTCACAGTGCCCGGCGCGTCGAAAATCACGCGACGCCAGCGGCGATCATAATCATTGAGGAGAGCCGGTCGCGTTTGACCGTCGACTGAAATTGACTCCACGTTCCAGATACCGTAAAGGGGTGATTTCGGCTTTCCACCGCCTCCAACGTCCCAGAAACGCACATTGATGTACGCGTACATTCCCACCAGGTACAAACCAAAGACGATCTGAAATGCGAGGGCGAGTCGATTGGCATGTGCCGTTTCAAAAAGCGGGACCTGTTTCGGGGGTGCGGCCGGACGATCTCGCAGGAAAAAATCGACAAGGCGCGATGCTTCGGGCGCAATGAGAAACAACGCCAGGACAATGAGATGGAACGACACCAGTTTGAGTCCGATATCGTAGGTCATGTTGAGCGCGAAGACCTGGATCATCGCTGCCATGCTGAGGATGGCCCCCAGCATGGTCGTCCTCGGCACCAGCAACAGGATCCCTCCGAGCACTTCGATGCATCCGGTGAAAATCTGATAAGCCGGTGACGCGCCGATCGATGTCCACAAAAGTGCGCTCAACGTCAGGTCGCCCGTTGGTGTAACAAGAGTTTCCAGCGACGGTGCGGGAAACTGCGTCGGAATCACTTTTGTCATTCCGTACTCGAGCATCGCTCCCGCCAGAGCGAATCGCATGAAAAGCCGAAACCAGCTGTGGAGTGCAACGTAGTTCTGCCGGCTGCGATCGATGAGCGACCACACCACGGTCGCGACCAAAGAGACGCCTAGCACCCAGAATGACTGCACCCAGAAGAACAGCGGTTCCCCCACGGCGGCATTCTCGAGTCCGACCACGCCGAAGAGATGCTCTGCGGTCCATGAAGTCAATTCCGGGAAAGGCGACAGTCTGCCCAAACCGCGGTAGTAGAACGACAGGTTGGGAATCATGCTTCCCGAAACCTGCGTGACGAGAACGAACAGTCCCAAGTAAACAAAGGTAAAGCGGAACAGGAGGAGCGTGACGGGCTTCCATGGGACAGTCGATACCGAAACGGCCGGCTGAACCGACCCCTGATTGTCCGTCGGACGCTTCACCGAGTGCTTACCTTTCATCGCGCGCAATTGTACTCGCTTCAGGAGGACGCAGTGGCGCTACAATCGACTCATGAAAACCCGAATTCGAGTGGCTTTGGTCTTCCTGTTGGCTCTCGCGATCACCGCTCAGGCCGCGGATATCTCACCGCTTCGCAAACAGATCGAGCAGGCAGCGAAACGAGCGCGCGGCGACGTCGGTGTGGCCGTGAAACACGTGGAATCGGGAACCGAGATTCTGGTCAATGCCGACAACAGATTCCCGATGGCGAGCACCTACAAGCTCCCGATCCTCGTGGAACTCTATTACCAGGCATCGGAAGGCAGGCTTTCCCTGGACGACCGCGTCGAAATCATGCCGAGTGACCTCCATATCGGCAGCGGCGCGATGGTTGCGTTGTTTGATCCGCCTGGTGTCCAACTCAATATTCGCAACCTCATCAACATGGCCATGCGTGTTTCGGACAATTCCGCATCCGACATTCTTTTGAATCGGGTCGAGCCTGGCAATGTAACCCAGCGAATGAAAACACTTGGACTGGATTCCATCCGCGTGGATCGCTCGACGCTGGAAATGATCCTCGACCAGTCCGGCCTG